>JBOGYT010000110.1:0-12839 GCA_050696955.1 Solirubrobacteraceae bacterium
GCCGTGATCTGACGGCCGACGGTGACCCGCCTCCGTGCCAGTGGCACGGCGGCGGGCGCCGGCGACCGTCAGGCGCGAATCGGGCGCCGGGAGAAACCACGGAACTTGTGGCGGGGAGCACTTAGCACCACAGCGCTACGCCGCGGCCGCGGCCGCCGCCGGCGCGCCGAACCGCTGGCGACGCCACGACGGGTCGGCTAGGCTGCCCACGATCGCGATGGTGGTGGCGCCGCGATGCCGCCACCTGGAAACGAACGGGCGGCGCCAGGGAGGGCAAGATCCCGCAACTGTCAATGGTCTGGAGAGCGTGGGGCGGTCGCCGAGCCGCCGTGCTGGTCGTGGTCGGGCTCGGGATCCTCGCCCTGGGACTCGCGCTCGCCGTTCCGTTACTGGCCAAGTCGCGCAGCACGACGCGCTACGTCAGCACGTCAGGATCCGACGCCGGGTCGTGCACGTCGGCGGACAAGCCTTGCAGGTCGCTCGATTACGCCTACGACCAGGCGCGCGCGCGCGACGTCGTCAAGGTGGCGGCCGGCTCGTACGGCTCGCAGAGGGTCAGCGGGATGAAGTCGCGTCCGGGCGTGCTGTTCCGCCTCGCGCGCGGCGCGCACCTCCGCAGGCTGAACGTGGAGGCCACGTGGGTGGAGTTCCGCGGCGGCCGGATCGACGGGTACGGGTGGTGGACCGAAGCCCGCGACCCCGTCCCGAGCAACGTGAGGTTCCGCAACGTCAGGGCAAAGAGCGTGGCGATGAACGGTGGGCGGAACATCTCGGTCATCGGCGGCAGCATCGGCGCGTATACCGCGCCCGCCGGTAAATCGGCTGCGGTCTTGCTGTACGGGGAGGTCGCCGAGCTATCCAACGTCCGCTTCGACGGCGTCACGTTCCACGACATCACGCACGCCGATCCCGACGACCACTTCGAGGCGATCCGCATCGACAACGGCGCGCACGACATCGCGATCAGGCGTTCGCGCTTTCGCAACATCACCGCCAACACATCGATCATCTTCCTGACGAACACCTACTTCGAGCCCGGCGACCCGTACAACTTCAAGCTCGAGAACAACTTCTTCGACGAGCCGCGCAGGGGGCCAGGCGGCGACGCCTTCTACGTGTTCAACATGCACGACGGCGTGCAGACGTGCCGGAACTTCGCGTTTCGCTACAACAGCTTTGCGAGCCCGCCGGCCATCCTCGCTTGTGCGTCGAAGTCCAACGTCAGCTGGATCGGTAACGTGGGCCCGAAGGGATCTGAGTGCGAGGGCAACGTGTTCAGCCACAACGTCTGGCTGTCGCGGCACAGGAGCGCGCGCTGCAGCTCGACCGACACGTGGGTCCCCGGCGATGAGTCGTCGGCGGCCGGCCTGCGCTACGTCAATCCGTCGGCGGGCGATCTTCATCTGCGAGCCGACTCGCCCGCCAAGGACGCCGGCGATCTCAACGTCCATCCCCCGACAGATATCGATTGCGGCAAGCGCCGGTCCGGCACGGCCCCGGATGCCGGGGCCGACGAGTACGGCCAGCGGCGCGAGACCTGCAAGCGCGGCTAGTGGGCCTTGCGGATCGCCGCGCGCCGATCCGCGCCGCGACGGTAGCCGCGCCGTGGCTTGACGGTTGCGGGCGGCGCCATCACCGCGGCCAGCGCAGCCCCGAGATCGGCCACGAGCGCTTCGGCGCCGGGAAGCGAGGCCGCGCTGCCGGCCACGGCCGTCCCCGTCGCCGAGGCCACGGCCCGTGGCAGCTCGCTCGTCTCCTCGACGAGCGTGACGATCGCGCTTTCGTGCAGGCGCCGCGCGAGCGGCAGCTGGTGATCGTCGACCGCCTCGCCGAGGTGAAGCCTGCGGGGGACGACGATGGCGCGCTTCCCGCACCGGCGCGCGAGGATGATCGATCCGACTCCGGCATGCGAGATCACGACGCGCGCGCCCTGCATCAGCTCCGTCAGCTCCTCGAACGAGACGAAGTCGACCCAGTGGCCAAAGCCATGCTCCACCTGCGAGGCACCGTGCTGGACGACGAGGTGCTCGTCGTCGCCGAGCAGATGCGCGCCGGCGACGAGGCGATCGAACGGCTGCTCGTTGGTCCCGCAGGTGAGCAGGATCATCGGCCGCAGAGCAGGTTGCCTGCGAAGCGCGCCCCGCGAATCCGAGGCACGGCCTCCGGCCATTGGACGTAGAGTCGCTCGGCGATCGGAGCGATCAGCCGTCCGCTCAGCGAGAGCTGCTCCAGGCGCGTGCAGCTCTCGACGTAGAACGACGGGACGCGATGCAGGCGCCCCACCCAGGCGAACGGCACGGCGACGCCGGCTCCCGTCGTGAGGATCGCGGCCGGTCGCTCCCTGCGGATCACGCGCCAGGCAAGACGCAGGTTGCGCAGCAGGTTGCGCAGGTCGCGGTTCGTCGGTCCGAAGGCGCTGATCACCCGCTCCTCGGACAGCAGCGAGCGCGTGTCGGACTTGTCGAACGCCACCCAGACGCGCGGGTAGGCCTCCCACGCCGAGCGGAGCTCCAGGAGCTGAAGCAGATGCCCGCCCGACGAGCACACGAGCAAAAGCGGTCGCGACGTCACGGGCCCAGGCTGCACGCCATCAGCATTCCACCGGCCCGCCGCTGCGGCTCTAGCCGATCGTTCAGGTTCGGAGGGCACGCCCGGTGAACGTATCCGACTCAGCCGCGCACGACCGCCGGAGAATCCGACGCGGTCTGAAAGCGTTGCGACGGGCCGGTGCCGTCCGCCCGCACCGACCAGATCTGCTCGTCGACCTTGTAGAGGATCCGCGCGTCGTCGAGCCATTCGACCTGGTCGTCGATCGGGCGCGACTCGGCGAGCCGGGTCTCGCGCATCGTCTTCAGGTCGAGCACGTGGAGACGCCAGATCGCGGTCCCGCTGCCGACGCGCTTTTTGTACGCGACGCGACTGCCGTCCGGCGACAGCGAGGGACACTCGACGTTCTCGTGCAAGGTCCGGCCGCTGCGCGCGCTGACGGAGCCCTGCACGAGGTATGTCCTGTCGCCGGTCGCCAGCGTCGCGTAGAAGCGGTCGCTGTCGCGGGCGAACGTCACGCCCCAGTAGTTGCGGTCGCGCGCTCGCACGCGCTTGCCGTCGCGCATGACCGTGAAGTCCTCCAGGTCGCCGATCTTCGCTCCCCGTCTGAGGTCGATGAGCATGGTCTGCGTGGAGAACGAGCCGGTCTCCGCGTACGAGTGGCCGCCGACGAAGAACGTCGTGGCGCCGACGCGCCCGTCCGGCGAGACGCGCGTGCGGCTGGGCACCCCCTTGAGCGCGATCTCGTCGCGGACGCGCAGATCGCGCCCGAGGATCTGCGCGCGGTAGCCGGAGGCGAAGCCGCCGCCGCGCGCGAGGCACAGCCCGCGATCGGCGGCGAAGTGGATGCGTTCGCAGCGCAGCGGCAGGAGCGTCCGCGCCGGGCCGGAGCTGCCCAGCCCGGCGAACGCGATCTGCCCGTAGGTCTTCGGCCGCTTGCGGCTGAGGCTGCGGAACACGAGCAGCTGCGCGCGCTCTGCCCGGGCGGTGGCAAACGCGCTGCGGGCGGTGGGCGCAGCCTCCGGTGCCCCGGTCGCGCGTCCGTTGCGCACGGCCGACGCGATCGCGGCCGCCGCGACGACCACGCAGACGACGACGAGCAGCGCGAACAGCCGGGCGCGGCTAGACATGCGCGACCTCTCGCGAGCGCACGAGGGCGACGGCGGCAAAGGCCATCGCCACGACCAGCGCACCCGCGAAGCACGCGAGCGCCGTCTCCATGCTGGCGAGCGTCCACAGCGCGCCGAACGCGATCGACGCGAGGAGCCGCGCGACGCTCGTCGCCGTTCCGATCAGCGCCAGGCCGCTGCCGCGCAGCTCGTCGGGTGCGAGCGCTGAGCCCAGCGCCATCAGCACCCCGTCGGTCGCGGCGTAGTACGCGCCGAGCAGCCCGAGCGCGCAGACGAGCAGCGCGACCCCGCCCAGCGGCGACAGCAGCACGGCGTAGACCGCCAGGAGCAGCGCGTAGCCGCCGAGCAGCACGCGCCCGCGCCCGATGCGGTCCGCGAGCCGGCCCACCGGCACCGCAAGCAGCATGTACGTCCCTGCGCTGCCGACGAACAGCAGCGGGAACAGCGTGGTCCCGAGGTCGAGCCGGTCCTCGAGGATGAGAAACAGGAACGCATCGCTGGCCGTCGCGAGGCTGAGCGCGCCGCCCGCGATCATGAGCGCCCGGAAGCGGCGCCCGCGCAGCAGTCCGAACGCCGCGCGCAGCGACGGAGGTGGCGGCCGCTTGACCGCGGCGCTCGCGCCGGTCCGGTCCGCCGGCGCGGGCTGGACGAGCAGCACGAGGATGCCCAGGCCGATGACCGCGATGAGGAAGCTGACGAGAAAGACCGTGTCGAAGCCGAGCGGGATGAGCGCGAGCAGCCCGAACGCCACGAGCGGCCCGAGCATCGCGCCCGTCGTGTCGAGCGCGCGGTGCACGCCGAACGCGGCACCCAGTCCGGCGGGCGGCGTCGAGAGCGAGATCATGGCGTCGCGCGGCGCCGTGCGGATGCCCTTGCCGATGCGATCGAGCAGGACGATCGCGCCGACGGCGGACACCGCCGTGCCGACGAGCGCGAGCGCGAGCTTGCATGCGGCGGAGATGGCGTAGCCGACGCCGGCGACGGCCTTGTGGCGCTGGCGGCGATCGCCGATGAAGCCGCTCGCGAGCCGCACGAGCGCGGCCGCCCCCTGGTAGAGGCCGTCGATGAACCCGAACGCGAGCGGCGAGAAGCCGCCCACGTAGACGAGGTACAGCGGCAGGACCGTGGTCACCATCTCCGACGAGACGTCGGTGAACAGGCTCGTCAGCCCGAGCAGCACGACCGTCCGGTTGACCCGCTCGCCGGAGCGTCGGCGCGAGAACAGGCGCCGGTGCCCGCGCACCACCGCAGCCGAGTTGGAGACCTCGTACACGGCCCGCAAACGCTACGCCAGCCGCCCGCCGGCCACTACCGCCGTACGGCTAGGTACAGGCGCCGGGAGCCCATGGATGCTCAGAGCCGGACGGCGCGGCCGCCCGTCCGGCGGGTCACGCCGCGAAGATCGAGCGCGAGCGGCGCGTTCGCGACGGCGCCGTCGTGGTCGACCCCCGGATGCGCGGTCACGATCAGCACGAGGTCGGCGTCGGCGACCACGTCCTCGAGCGGCTCCGAGCGCAGGCCGTGCTCGGGCAGTTCGGGAACGAACGCGTCGTGATAGGCGAGCTCGGCGCCGAGCCCCTCCAGCAGCGACAGGATCTTCAGTGCCGGGGACTCGCGCGTGTCGCCCACGCCGGGCTTGTAGCTGACGCCGAGCACCGCGATCCTCGAGCCCTTGACGGCCTTGGCGGTTTCGTTGAGCAGCCGCTCGACCTTCGAGACGCAGTGGTAGGGCATCTGCTGGTTGATCTTGCCGGCGAGCTCGATGAACTCGGTCGCCATGTCGAACTCGCGCGCGCGCCAGGAAAGGTAGAAGGGATCGACGGGCAGGCAGTGGCCGCCCATGCCCGGGCCGGGCTCGAAGCGCATGAAGCCGTACGGCTTCGTCGACGCCGCGTCGACGACCTCCCAGATGTCGATCGCCATGCGGTCGCAGAGGATCGCCAGCTCGTTGACGAGCGCGATGTTCACCGACCGGAAGATGTTCTCGAGCAGCTTCGTCAGCTCCGCTGCCTCGGGCGTCGACACGCGCACGATCGTGTCGCAGACCTCGCCGTACAGTGCTCCGGCGCGGTCGCCGCACTCCGCCGTCAGGCCGCCGACCACCTTGGGCGTCGTGCGCATCGTGTAGTCCGTGCGGCCCGGATCGACGCGCTCGGGCGAGAAGGCGAGGTTGAAGTCCTCGCCGGCGACGAGGCCGGACTCCGCGAGGATCGGCGCCAGCCGCTCGCGCGTCGTCCCGGGGTACGTCGTCGATTCGAGCACGACGAGCTGGCCTGCCTGCAGCACGCCGGCGAGCGTCCGGGCGGCGCCGACGAGCGGCCCCAGATCGGGCTCGCGGTTGCCGGTCAGCGGCGTCGGCACGCAGATGAGGACCGCGTCGCAGCGCGCCAGGGCCGCCGGGCGCGACGACGCCTCGATCTGGCCGAGGACCGCCTGCAGCTCGTCGTCGGACACGTCCTCGATGTAGGAGCGGCCGGCGCGGAGGGCGTCGACCTTGCGGCGGTCGACGTCGATCGCGACCACGTCACGACCTGCCTGCGCGAAGGCGACAGCGAGCGGCAGGCCCACGTAGCCCATACCGATGACTCCGACGGCCATGATGCGCGCGAGTGTAGGGAACTAGCCGGCGCCGCGGCGACGTGCGGTCAGTTCGTCCACCGGACCCCGCGGACCGGCAGCGCGAGCACGGCGAGCCACGTGGCGGCGTCGGTCTCGCCGGTGGCGGGCAGGTTGCGCGAGCGCTGCAGCTTCTTCAGCGACGTCTCGGTGGAGGCGCCGAACGTGCCGTCGATCGGAACGGCGCCGTCGATCGCGGCGAGGTGCTGCTGGAGCCAGACGACCTGATCGCCGGTCGCGCCGCGGTGCAGCGCCGGCCAGCCCGGGTCGGGCAGCGCGAGCGGTGCGGGCGCGGGCCTGGCGAGCGTCGCCCAGATCTCGTCGCTCGCCGCCTGCCAGCTCCACCACGACATCCCCGCCGCGCCGTAGCCCGACCACAGCGCGCGGAAGCGTTCGATGTCCTGCGGCGCCGGCGCGTTGTAGGCCTGCCCGAGCGGCGCCATCGGCGCGCCGTAGATGCGGTTGTGCGCGACCGTGCGCGCGCTGACGGCGTCGACGGAGCCGCCGATGTCCTTCCAGTAGACCTGCGGAAGGTTGACCTGCGCGTTGCCGGGAGCGAGGAAGACCGAGAACGGCATGCGCGGGTGGTAGTCGACGTAGGGGAACGACGTGAGGCCGAGCGGGTAGCTCGGGCCGACCGCGGCGCGCAGGTCCCTCATGTAGCGCTGCGCGGCGACGTAGCGGCCCTCGTAGGCCGTTTCGGCGTCGATGACGAGGCAGTCGGCCCCGGCCGCGGCGCCGGCCGCGGCGGCCCGGGCCTCACCGACCGGGTCGGTGCCATAGACGAACTGCCACGCGCAGACCCTCAGCCCGCGCAGGTGCAGCGCCTGCACGAGCGCGGGCGAGAACTGGCTCCACACGTTGCCCGCATCCGCGCTCTTGACGAAGACCGTCGTCATCCCGGCGCTGCGTGCGCGCGCGGCGATCGCGTCGACGTTGCCGGCGTCGCTGCTCGAGACGTACCAGATCCACATCCCGTTGCCCCGGAACGCGGCCGGCAGCCCCGCGAGCGGCGCCTGCGTCCCAGGCGGCCCGACGACCCTGATCCGGCGCGTGTTCGAGCGCCGTCCCGCGCGGTCGCGCACCGCGACGGACACCGTGCCCGCCCGCGTGCCCTCGGGCACACGCACCGTCCAGCCGATCCGCGTGCGCCGCAGCTTCGTCGCGAGCGCACCGCGCGGCCACCGGAACGTCACCCGCATGCCCCTCGAGAGACGGCGCCCCTTGAGCAGGACCTGCTCTGCGATCTTCACGCGCACCGCGTGCTTGCAGGCGACCGACGTGATCGGCACGCACCGGACGGCGGTCAGCCGCGGCGCCTTCGAGCGGGCCTGCGCGGTGGTCGCGCCGGCGGTCGCGAACACGGTCGCGATGACACCCAGCACCACGAGCCACCGAGATCTCACCCGCATAGGGTGCCACGGTCGGCTGCGGTATGTGTAGGGAAAAGCCGGCCGGCGGACAGCCGGACGAAAAGCCGATCTACCAGCGGTAATGCGCGAAGGCCTTGTTGGCCTGCGCCATGCGGTAGATGTCGTCCTTGCGCTTGTACGCGCCGCCCTGCTGGGACTGCGCGTCGAGGAGCTCGTTGGCGAGCCGCTGGGCCATCGTCTTCTCGCGGCGCTGGCGGGCGAACTCGACAAGCCAGCGGACGGCGAGCGTGCGGGCGCGGCGGGCCGGAACCTCGACGGGCACCTGGTAGGTGGCGCCGCCGACGCGGCGCGAGCGCACCTCGAGCACGGGGGTCAGCGTCTTGATCGAGATCTCGAGCTGCTCGACCGGATCCTTGCCGGTCCGCTCGGCGATGATCGCCAGCGCGTCGTAGACGATCTTCTCTGCCGTCGACTTCTTGCCGTGCAGCATCACCTTGTTGATGAGCTGCTGGACGATCCGCGACCGGTGGACGGGGTCGGGCTCGATGGGACGGATCTGTGCGGCTGCGCGGCGCGGCATCGGTGCGGTCCAGCTACCTCTTCTTGACGCCGTACTGGCTGCGCGCCTTCTTGCGGTCGCTGACGCCGGCGGCGTCGAGCGTCCCGCGAACGACCTTGTAGCGCACGCCCGGAAGATCCTTGACCCGGCCGCCGCGCACGAGCACGACGGAGTGCTCCTGGAGGTTGTGGCCCTCGCCGGGGATGTAGGCGGTCACCTCGATCGAGCCCGTGATGCGCACGCGGGCGACCTTGCGAAGCGCGGAGTTCGGCTTCTTGGGCGTCGTCGTGTAGACGCGCGTGCAGACGCCGCGGCGCTGCGGGGCGGCCACCTTCTTCTTGCGTCCCTTGCCGGACTTCAGGCCGGGGGTCGCGAGCTTGCGCTTGGGAACCTTGCGGCCCTTGCGGACCAGCTGTGAAGTCGTCGGCATGCGGCGCGCAATGCTAGCAGCGTCCAGTCGGTCGCCCTGCCCGGATGTCCGCTGGTTCAGCGTCGCGAGCGCACCGGCCGCACCGCGAGTCCCTTCCTGCGAACGCCCGGCGGGCCGGGGAACGTGAGCCGGTAGATCGCGTTGCTCGGGTGCCTGAACGAACGCGTGAACGCCGCCCGCCCGCTGGTCGTAAAGCGTGCGATGGTCGTCCAGCGGCCCGTTCGCGCGCGCCGCTCGAGCGTGATCGCCTTCGAGCCGCGGCCGAGGCGCAGGCGGCCGTAGAGGACCACCCGGCGACCATCGCGCCGCAGACCCGCGAAGAGGCCGGCGCGGAACGTCCGGGCCGCGGTCTTCGGCGTCCCGTCGACCCGCAGCAGGCCGGTCGAGTACTCGCCGAACGGCCGTGCGTCGCTCTCGGAGATGACCGTCGCGGCGGGCGCCTGGTCGCGCAGCAGGAACTGCGCGAACGAGCGGACGTCCGGCACGCGGTCGGCGAGGTACTCCGACCACGTCAGCCAGCGCGCCTGGGCGGCCTGCGACACGCGCGGGCGCTTGCCCACGCGCTTGGTCTCGAAGCCGAACTCGGTCAGGTAGATGCGCCGGTAGCCCGGCGCCAGCCGGCCACGCCGGACGAGCGTGCGCAGCGTCCGCGCCAGGGCCGGCAGATCGGCGATGTGGACGTCGTCGGGCCCCGGACCGCTCGACGACGGCGGCTGGTTGCGGGTGTACGGATGGTGCGCCCACCCGTCGCCGGGCAGCCGCCCCAAGTGCGCGCAGTCGGCCTCCGTGCGCCGCTGCAGCCGCCGGTCGACGCAGGCGAACCCGCGCAGGAACGCCAGGGGCGCGACCGCGCCGGTGCCAGGGTTGCCGCCGACGCTCGACGTGTTGCCGATGAGCACGCGGGTGCCGTTGCGCGCCCGCTTGATCGCGGGGTAGGCGGCGCGCACCATGCGCCGGTAGATCGCCGGGCTCGCGGGCGTCCGCCTGTCCGCCTTCCACTGCGGAAGCATCAGCCCGGGATGGTTGGGCTCGTTCCACAGCGCGAAGACGTTGACGCGCGGAAGCGGCTGGGCGCGCTCGGTCACCGGGAGCGGTGATGGCACGCGCGGGCGCGGCGGGAAGAACGGTATGAGGATCTCCTGAAACGGGTTGTCGTCCTGCGCCGGGGGCGGTGGCGGCCTCAGAGCGGCGGACGGAAGGACGAACTTGCCGGTGTACCGGCGCACCAGCGCGACGGCGAAGTCCGCGTAGTGGCGCGCCTTGATCTGCGTCCGCGCCTTCGGTCCCGGTCCCGACCGCGTCGCCCAGTGCGGCGCCCAGAAGCCGATGTCGATGAGCACGCGCATGCCGGCCTCGGTCACCGCGCGAACGGCGTTGTCGAGGTTCGTCCAGCGAGCCTGCTCGTAGGCAGCCGGGTCGCGCGCGTCGAACGCCGGCTTGACCTTCGAGCTCGAGTCGCGCGTCATGACCGACCAGTTCGCCGTGATGCGCACGCGGTCGACGCCGAGGAGCTTCAGGCGAGCGGCCGCCGCGCGCAGGTCATCCGCGCTGCTGTAGAGCATCACCGCGTCGTCCTGGACGATCGTCTCGAGCGCCGCCGGCGCGGGGGCGGGCGCGACCGCCAGCGGCGCGATCGCGCACGCGAGTGCAGCGGCACGGAGCAGGGGGCGCCTCACCGGCGAGGAGTCTGCCTGCTCCGGCGCGCGGTTGCCTCCTCTACCCTGCGCCGCGATGTCCGACTTCAAGATCCGGCCCGCCACGCGGCAGGACCTCACGACGCTGGCGGACATCCTCACCGAGGGCTTTTCGACCTACCGCCGCTGGTCGCCGATCGGCTGGGAGCCGCCGACGCGCGCGGCGATGCTGCTCGGGCTCATGCACAAGTTCGGCCAGGACGGCTCGTGGGGCCTCATGGCCTTCCGCGACGGCGACGCGGCGGGACAGTCGACGGCGCGTCCCGAGCGGACGGCGGACGGCGAGCCGCGTTCGGACCTCGCCCGGCTGACGCAGCTCTTCGTGCTGGAGAAGTACTGGGGCAGCGGTCTGGCCGGCGAGCTGCACGAGCTCACGCTCGAGGGCATGCGCGAACGCGGCTTCGAGCAGGCGTGCCTGTGGGCCGCCGTCGGGCAGGCCCGCGCGCGGGCCTTCTACGAACGCGAGGGCTGGACGGCCACTGGCCGGCTCGACTCCGAGAACGAGCTCGGTCTCGAGCTCATGGAGTACGGGCGAACGCTCTTGCATAAGTGACGGATCCTGCTCCTGCGCGCTGAGATCCGTCACTTGAGCACCACATACGTGCACAAGCGACGCTTCTCAGCCGACGGGCACGAGATCCGTCACTTGTGCACGCGCGGCGACCCGCCGGTCCCGCCACCGCGCCCGCACCCCTTTATCGATGCGGTTGTGCACCACACGGTGCACGAAAACCATGACCTCTAGGTACTCGCGAGCTAGGCCGCGGCGGGCGACGCCGCGGCGCGCTCTGCGGCGCGAAGCGGTGCGGGCGTGAGCGCCGAGGCGACGATCACGAGCACGAAGGCGATGGACTGCAGCACGATGCCGAGCACCGTGCTGGGCATCGGGTCGCCGAAGACGATGATGCCGCCCGCGATCGAGGCGATGTTCGCGGCGGTGCCGGTGATCGCGATGACCGCGATCGCGTCGCCGTCCTGGAGCGAGCGGGCCGAGGCGTAGAACGCGGCGGCGGACCCGGCGATCGCGACGAACAGCCACGGGCAGAGCAGCAAGGCGAGCACGCCGTCGCCGGCGATGCCGGTCAGCGCCTTCACCCCGACGTTGCAGACGCCGAAGAGGATGCCCGCGGCGGCGGCGAGCATGACGCCGTGGTGCTCGGCGGGGCCGCCGAGACGCGGGCCCATGATGAACAGCGCGCCGAGGCCGATCAGGCCGGCCTCGAAGGCGGCCATGACGCCGAAGGAGAAGGACGAGTGCGAGCCGTGGCTGGCCGGCAACGTGATCGCGAGCAGAACCAGGCCGACGGCCGTCAGGCCGAGCCCCCACCACTGACGCTTGCCGACGCTGAAGCCGAACATCCGGTCGGCCATGACCGCGAGCAGGACGAGCCCGGCGGACAGGACGGCCTGCACGACGGACAGCGGCGCCAGCGACATCGCGCCGACATGCAGCAGCCATGCCGCGCCGCCGACGCCCATGCCGATCGCGAACCAGCGCTGGCTCCACAGCGAGTACGCCGTGCGCAGCGGGTGGCGGATGTCGACCTTGCAGGCGGTGCAGGCGCCACGGTGCTTGTAGAGGAACGCCAGGTTCGAGGCGAACGCGCAAAGCAGCGCAAGGAGAATTCCAAGATGAAGGGTCATAGAGAGCAGAGCGCGGCGGTCGGGAACCGAGCTTCTCTCCTACCATCGGATCCCCGTTGGACACGCTTGACATGTCCCGACCGCCTTAAGCACCCTAGCGCGAACAACACAGGGCTGCGCCGCGAGCACATAGTTGGCACAGATTCGCCGTAGATGCAGGGCAAAGAGATTGTGATGATTGACGCTGGCGGGTCGGCGATTGCGGGAGAATCGGCATCGGACACCCGTCCAGCGGGTCCCCGAACCATGTGGCGTTCACCTGTCTTTTCCTTTCGTCCGTCTCGGGAAACCACCTGCTCGATCTCTTTGCGCGACGGCGCGACGATCCTCGTCGCGCGCGACCGCCGATCGCGCCTGCGCGGCCTCGCCGGCCGCGACCGGCTGGCGCCCGATCAGGCGCTGCTCATCGACGGCTGCCGCTCGGTCCACACGATCGGCATGCGCTTCGCACTCGACCTGCTGTGGCTCGACGCGAGCGGCGCCGTGATCCGGCGCGACGCGCACGTCCAGCCGCGACGGCTACGCACCTGCCTGCGCGCCCGGTCGGTCATCGAGACCAACGCGGGCTGCGGCGAGCGCGTCGAGATGCAGCTTGCCGCAGCCCGGCGGGGACGTCCGTGACGCTGGCTGGCCGCGGCTCGCAAGGACGCAGGGAGCGTGGCGTGCTCCGCACGCGAGCGACCGCGGACGCCGCCAGCCGCCGATCAGCCGCCATCGCTCCGACGGCGGCTGCCCGCGGCTGGGTCCGACGGCGGCTGCCCGCGGCTGGCTCCGACGGCGGCTGCCCGCGGCTGGGTCCGACGGCGGCTGCCCGCGGCTGGGTCCGACGGCGGCTGCCCGCGGCTG
>JBOGYT010000111.1:0-4795 GCA_050696955.1 Solirubrobacteraceae bacterium
CGCCACGGCCGCGCCGGCGCTCCCGCAGACCGCCGTCGGATGCCAGCCGCCGTCGTAGAGCGCCGGATGACACGCCCGCGCGAGCGCGCCCATCGCCTCGAAGCCCGCGGCGTAGGCGGCGAGCGCATCGGCGACGGTCGCTCCGCGCCGCGCAGCCACCACGAGCGCGGCGGGCGCGGTCGGCGCGCTGAGATGAGCGAGCCCCGCCTCGTAGGTGTCGTCGAAGTCCAGCACGTGCCCCGCGGCTCCCGCGCTGACGACGCGTTCGAGCAGGCCGTTCCCGGCATCGCGAGCGGCGCGCGCGGCGGGCTCGTCGCTGCCACGTACCGCGCAGGCGAGCCAGTCGAGCAGCGCGGTCGCGTGGCGGTCGCTCATCTCAGCCGCGCGCTGCCGGCAGGACCCACCCGATCATCGCCACGTAGTGCGCCGCGGCGGCGGCGATCACGAGGGCGTGGAAGACCTCGTGGAATCCGAACGTGCGCGGCCAGGGGTTGGGCCAGCGCCGTGCGTAGACGATCGCGCCGGCCGTGTAGAGGGCTCCGCCGGCCGCGAACAGCGCCAGCGGGGCAGGGTCGAGGTTGCGCACGAGCTCTGGCACAGCGATCACCGCGATCCAGCCGAGGGCGACGTAGCTGCCCGCGACGACCGGACGGGGCGCCTCGATCCATCCCAGCGAGAACGCGACACCGAGCGCCGCCCCCGCCCACGCACCGATCAGAACGAGCCAGCCGACGGTGCCGTGGATGACGATCGCCGCCACGGGGGTGTAGCTGGCGGCGATGAACACGAAGATCATGCTGTGGTCGATCTTGCGCAGCAGCGGCTTGCACCGCATCGGGCCGGGCCAGCGGTGGTAGAGCGCGCTCGCGCCGAAGAGCGCGACCAGACCAAGGCCGTACACCGCGACTGCGATGGTGGCCTCGCCCTCCGGAGCGAGCGCGACGATCACGACGGCGGCAGCCAGCGCGAGGACGAAGCCCACCGCGTGCGAGACGCCGCGCAATCGCGGCACGAGCTCTTCTGAGACGGGGTCTACCGCTCAGCCCCCGAGCGCGCGGTTGAGGTTCACGCGACCGAAGCCGGTCGAGGTGTCGCGGCCGGCGCCGTACGCCGTGACGTCGTCGGCCGTCAGGTTCAGCCGGTTGCGCAGCGCGGTCCCGGTGAGGCCGAGCTCGCCGCCCACGACCGAGGCGACGCCGGCGACGTGGGGGGTGGCCATCGAGGTGCCGCTGAACGCGATGTAGCCGCCGCCGCGCTTGGTCGACAGGACGTTCACCCCGGCCGCCGCGAGCTCCACGTCGGCGTTCGCGTTGGAGAACGACGCCCGGTTGTCGTTGGCGTCAAGCGCCGCCACGGAGACGACCTGCGCGTAGGCCGCCGGATAGTTCAGCGTGGCGTCGCCGTTGTTGCCGGCCGCCGCGATGAGGAGCGAGCCCGCGTTCGTGGCGTTCGTCACCGCGGTTTGCAGCGTCGTCGACGCGGGGCCGCCCAGCGACATGGAGATGATCTTGTTGCCGCGCTGCGCGAGGTACGTGATGCAGTTCGCCACGCCCGTCGTGGAGCCGGAGCCCAGCGCGCCGTGCAGCGCCTTGCAGATGCCGAACTGCGCGTTGGGCGACACGCCCGCGACGCCCTCGTTGTTGTTGGCGATCGCGCCGATCGTGCCGGCCACGTGCGTGCCGTGGTCGTGGTCGTCGGCGCAGCCGCGCGACTCGGACGGATTCGGGTTGCCGCCCACGATGCCGAGGAAGCCGGGAGTGGTCGCGGCGCAGTTGACGACGCGCGCGGACCCGATGTCGACGTGGTTGCGGTCGATGCCGGTGTCGACGATGCCGACCTTCAGCCCCACGGTTCCGGCGATCGTGCCGGCGCGGTCCCAGCCCTCGGGCGCGTCGATGTCCTTGTCGTTGGCCTGGTTCATCCCGTAGAGCTGGGGGAACAGGGGGTCGTTCGGGAGCTCGAGTGCCGTCATGACGTAGTCGATCTCGGCGTACAGCACCCCGGCCTCGGCGTTGAGGCGCTTGACGGCGGCGGCGGCGTCACCCGCGACGGACACCACATCGGCGCCGTTGGCGTTGACCCGGCCGATCCGCTGGCGCAGCCCCGCGCGCTTGGCGATGGCCGCGCGCTCGGCGCTCGACGCCGAGTCGGCGTACTTCACGATCAGCTGGTTCTTGACGTGCGGCGCCGCCGCCAGAGCCGACGGCGCGAGCGCAAACGAGCAGCCGATCGTCAACCCGGCGGCCACAAGACGGCGATGCATTGGTTGTCCCCCTGTTCGGAGCATCCTGACCTCGACAAACGCGCGACGCTTCCCCCCTTCCGCGCCTGTCCGGCGACTGTACCTCGACATTCCGTGTTTGGCGCCACGTTCGGCCGGTTACCGCGGTGCATGCCCAGCCGTGGGCGAAGCGACCTCCGTCCGCGACTCGGCCGCGTCGCGCTGCTCGAAGCTCTCGCGCGCGCTCGTCGCGGCGCTCGGCACCGCGGCGTGCGTACTGGCATCCGTCGCCGGAGGCCCGCTGAATAGGGCGGTTCGTGCGCCCGCGCGGGGTAGTTGACGCCGACGCGTTTGCGTAACAGCGCACCGATCGCGTCCGTGTCGCGCCGACCTGACGCAACGGCCTGTTCTCCCCACCGGGCCGCCGGTATGGTCCGCCATCGCCGATCTACTGGAAATCGGACATTCGGGCGAGGGTGAAGCCGTGACTCATGTTCCACTCGCGGCGCGGCCGCTGGCCGGGCTGCTGCCCGGCGATCACGTGTGTTGCAGCTTCGGCTCGGATGACGAGCAGCAGGCGATCGTCGCCCGCCATGCGCGCGTCGCGCTCGATCGCGGTGCCCAGTTCGTGTATGTCGCCGATCGCTGCGATGAGGCGACCGTGCGCGCCTTCCTCGACGAGGACGGCATCGACACGGACGGCGGGCTGGCATCCGGCCAGATCCAGATCAGGCGCTGGCTCGTGCCCGACGGCGAGATCGATGTCGAGGCGATGATCGACGCGTTCGAGCAGCGCACGGCGACCGCGCTGGCGGCGGGCTACAGCGGGCTCGTGAGCGCGAGCGAGATGAGCTGGTCGGTCGACCGCCAGGACGAGAGCCACCGCATCCTGCGCTACGAGCTCGAGGTCAACCGCGCGTTCGACGCGGCGGACGTCATCGGCCTGTGCCTGTACGACCGGCGCCTGCTCGCGCCGTCGATGCTCGCGCCGCTCGAGGCCGCGCACGGCTACCGCGTCCGCACGCACGAGCACGGCACGGTCGCGACGCGCCGGCGCCTGACGGTGACCGAGGACGACGATCTCGTCCTCTCGCTGAGGGGCGAGCTCGACGTCGATGCCGCTCCCTACGTCGCCGCGCGCCTCGCCGCGCGCGCGTCCGTGGGCGATCTCGTGGTCGATATGTCACAGCTCGAGTTCATCGACGTCTCCGGTTGCCGACGGCTCGTCGAGGCGGCCGAGGGTCTGCGTGCCGGCCACCGGATGGTGCTGGTCGATCCGGGCCCCCACCTGCTGAAGATCCTGAGCGTGTGCGGGTGGCGGGAGCACCCGCAGCTCGTGCTCGCCTGAGGTGACGCGTACTCTGCCGGGCGTGGCCGAGATCAGCGTCACCCCGCTGTCCGAACGTACGTACGAGGTCGCCGTCGACGGCGCGAGCCGCCACGTGGTCACCGTTCCCGAGCGCTTCGGCGACGCCGACCTCGAGCGCGTCGTACGCGCGTCCTTCGAGTTCCTGCTCGAGCGTGAGCCTGCGTCATCGATCCTGCCGGAGTTCTCGCTCGACGTGATCGGGCGCTACTTCCCGGAGTACGACGACGAGCTGCCGCGCCGGCTCGCTTAGGCGGCGGCCTCGAGGCACAGCACGCCGTCGTCGCCGACGGTCGCGGCGTGCTCGGTGCCCGGGTCGACCTCGAGCCGGTCGCCCGGCTCCAGCGCGAGGTCGCCGTCGCGCGTGTGGAAGACGATGCTGCCCGTCACGCAGTAGAGGACCTTCGTGTAGCCGTGCGTGTGCCAGCCGTAGCGGTCGCCGGGGCCGTTGCCCCAGGCGTAGGGCTGCAGGCCCTCCTCGGCGTAGCGCGCCTCGATCCGCGCGCGGTCGGGTGGCTGGACGTCTGCCTTGGCGATGCGTGCCGCCATGCGCCTCAGCGTACCCGGACCTCGCCGGCGAGCCTGAACGGCGCGACGAGCGCGATCCGGTCCCCGCTCCAGAACGCCCCCGGGTCGTACCAGCTCACCGGCCGCCCGTCCGGCAGCAACCCCATGTGCCGGTAGGTCGCCGCGACGAGCTCGGCGCAGTAGATCGTCTCCAGCGGGGCGGTCGCGCGCCGCCGCACCCGGCCGGCGACCCAGCGGCGGGCGAGGCGCGGCATCGTCGGAAACGGGTGGCCGTCGAAGCGATCGATGACCTCCATGAGGCGGTCCTCGTGATGGCGCTCCAGCGTGCCGCCGGTGAGCTGGCGGACCCACGCGCGCTGGCCGTAGCGCTGCCCCCAGGTCGTGACCGCGTCGGCGAGCAGGTGCAGCTGCACGCCGCGCTGGCGACGGCCCGTCCAGACGTCCTCCAGCGACCGGCCGAGCTCGGCGTGCCACAGCAGCGGCGGCAGGTCCTCGATCGCGACGACCATCCCGACGTGGTTGACGGGGCTGTTCGTCACCGTCTGGACCGCGCGGTCGGCAAGCGAGCGCCCGCGGAACAGCCAGATGTCGCCGGTCGCGGCGGCCGCGACCGCGTCGTCGAGCGCGAGGCTGAGCCCGGTCATGGCCGTAACCTTGCCAAGCGATGCGCATCCCCTGGA
>JBOGYT010000112.1:0-13642 GCA_050696955.1 Solirubrobacteraceae bacterium
GATCCCGCGCGCGCCGTCCTGGAGCGCCTTGCGCATGTCGTCGGCGCTCGGGTAGCGCTCGTCGGGATCGAGCGCCAGAGCGCGCGCCACCGCGATCCCCAGCGCCGGCGGAACGTCCGCGGCGACCTCGTCCAGGCGCGGCGGGTACTCGCGCTGCTGCATAAGCGCGAGCTCGGTGAGCGAGTTCGCGTCGTACGGGAGGCGACCCGCCAGCAGCTGGTACGTCACGACGCCGAGCCCGTACATGTCTGCGGCGGGTCCGACGTCGCCGCCGCTCGCCTGCTCGGGAGCCAGGTACGCGGCCGTGCCCAGGACCGAGCCCGCCTGCGTGATCTGCGACGTCGGCTCGGCCATCGCCTTCGCGATCCCGAAGTCGGCGAGCTTCACCGCGCCGTCGTCGGAGCGCAGGATGTTCCCGGGCTTCACGTCGCGGTGGATGACGCCCATCCGGTGCGCGTGGGCGAGGCCGCGACAGGCGCCGTCGACGAGCTCCAGCGTGTCGGCGATGCCGAGCCGCGACTCCTCGCGCAGGATCTCGGCGCCGGAGCGGCCCTCGATGTACTCCATGACGATGTAGTGGCGCCCGCTCGACTCGTCCAGGCCGAAGTCGAAGACCTGCACGATGTTCGGATGCACGAGCCGCGCGGCCGACAGCGCCTCGCGGCGGAAGCGCGAGATGAACTGGCTGTCGTCGGCGAGGTGCTCGGCGAGGAGCTTCACGGCGACCTGGCGCTCGAGGCGGCGGTCGAGCGCGACCTGTACGGTCGACATGCCGCCGTAGCCCAGCCGGTCGCCGAGCTCGTAGCGGCCCGCGATGAGGATCGCGCTCACGGTCCGACCTCCGGTGGCGCCCCGCCGCCCGGGTCCACCGGCGGCGGAACCGGCTCCGGCGGCGGCGGCGGCGGCGTGGTCGTGGGCGGCGGCGTGGTCGTCGTCGGTGGCGGCTGGGTCGTCGTCTCGGGCGGTTGCGTCTGCGTCTCGGTGGTCGTCGTCTGGGTCTCGGTCGTCGTCGTCTCGGTGTCCTTCGCCTGCCGGTTCTTCTCGCACTCGGGCAACGCCCGGTCGCGCAGGCGGTTCGCGCCCTCGCTCAGCCGCTCGCGCAGCTGCGCGTCGACGTCCGGCCCGAGCCGGTCGATGCGGCTGACGAGCTGGCGCAGCTGCCCGACGAGCGCCGCGCAGCGGGCATCGTCGACGCGCTGCCGGACGTCGTCGATATCGCTCTTGAGCTGCGCCGCGTCGTCCGCGGCGATCCCGCCGCTCGGGCCGTCTGCGCATGCGGCGAGCAGCGCGGTACCCGTCCCGAGGACGGCCGCGACAAGGTACGGGAGCCATCTGCGCACGATCATTGACCGTACCCAAGCCGCTCTGCGAGGGAGTCAGGCAGGCGGGCCGCGCGGATTGCTGCCGCGGCGCCCGCGATGTCGTACTCGACCCGGCGCCACTGCGCGCGCAGGCCGTCGAGGTCGAGCATGAGCCAGGCCGCGCGGGGATCGCCGTCGCGCGGCTGGCCGACGGATCCGGGGTTCAGCAGCCACTGGCCGTCGGCGATGTCGAGGTCGTCGCCGTCGCGCCGCGGCTCACCGGACGCCACGTCGCCCTCCGGGCGCATGAACGACAGCGCCACGTGCGAGTGGCCGATCAGCGCGACGCGCTGGGACTGCGCGTCGAGGCACAGCTCGGCGAGCAGCGCGCTCAGCACGTACTCCCACACCGGATCGCGCGGGCTGGCGTGATACAGGCCGATCGAGCCCTCCTCGCCGACCGGGCGCAGCGCCGACAGGAACTCGAGGTTCGCCGGCGTGATCGTCTCCTGGGTCCAGCGTGCGGCGATCGCGGCGCCCGTCGAGAACTCGTCGAGGCCGATCTCGCCGGTCACGCCCATGTCGTGGTTGCCGGCGAGGCAGATCGCGGCGTGGCGGCGTGCGAGCTCGACGCACGCGTCCGGTTCGGCGCCGTAGCCGACGAGATCGCCGAGGCACCACATCTCATCCGCGCCGGCGGCGTCGGCGTCGGCGAGCACCGCCTCGAAGGCGTGGCGGTTTCCGTGGATGTCAGACAGGATCGCGACCTGCATCTCGTACAGTGAGATCGTGGACCGGGCACGCCTCCGCTGGCCAGTGGCGGTCGTCGTCGCCGTGGTGGTGGCAGAGGTGGCGGTCGTGCTCCTGCGCCCGCGCGGAGGCGTGATCGAGCCCGCTCCAGTGCGCGTCGAATCGTACTTCAGCGCCTCGCAAGTCGAACGCGCACGCGATTACCGCCGTCCGCAGCTCGCGCTGTACGGCGGCGCGCTCGCCGCCGAGCTTGCCCTGCTGGCGTGGCTCGTCAGGCGCCCGCCGAGCCGGCTGCGCGGGCCGTTCCGGCGGCCCGTGCTGGCCGCAGTGGCGGCTGGCGCGGCCCTGTCGCTGGCCGTGTCGGCCGTGGCGCTGCCGTGGGGCGCGGTCGCGCAGGAGCGCGCGCGAGACGTCGGGCTGTCGACGCAGTCGTGGGGCGCCTACGCCGCCGACCAGGCCAGGTCATGGGGGATCGCGGCGGTCATCGCGGGCCTCGGCGCCGCAGTCGCGCTCGCCCTCATCCGGCGCTTCCCGCGCCACTGGTGGGTCCCCGGTTCGGTCGTCGTCGTCGCCTTCGGCGCGGTGACGATCTACGCCGGCCCGGTCGTGCTCGACCCGCTGTTCAACGACTTCAAGCGCCTCGAGGGGCAGCCGCGCGCGGACGTGCTCGAGCTCGCGCGCCGCGCCGGCGTCGACGTCGGCCAGGTCTACGAGATCGACGCGAGCCGCCGCACGACCGCGGCGAACGCGTACGTGACGGGACTCGGGCAGACCAAGCGCGTCGTGCTCTACGACACGCTGCTTGAGAACTTCAAGCGCGACGAGCTGCGCCTCGTCGTCGCCCACGAGCTCGGGCACGTCCACTACTCCGACGTCGCCCGCGGCCTGCTGTACCTCGCGATCGTCGCGCCGTTCGGCCTCCTCGCGGCCGCCCAGCTGACGCGCCGGATGGCGCCGGACGAGGCCTCGCAACCGGGTCCGGCGATCCTTCCGGCGCTCGCGCTGAGTGTCGCGATCATGTCGGCCGCGATCACGACGGCGTCCAACCAGCTCAGCCGCAGGGTGGAGGCGCGCGCCGACTCGTTCGCGCTCGAGCTCACCGACCGACGGGACGCGTTCATCTCCTTCGAGCGCCGCATCGCGCTCCGCAACCTCTCCGACCCCGACCCGCCGGACTGGGTGACGTTCCTGCTGAGCACCCACCCGCCCGTGATCGAGCGGATCGGCATCGGGGAGGCCTACCGGCGCGGCCAGCGGTAAGACCTGCGGCGCGGTCCCGCGCCGGCGGCCGGGAGCCTGTCGTGTCGAATAGTGGGCGCTATACGCCCCGAATACGCCACGATGGGCGCTTCAGGCCGTCAGTGAACCGCGGTGCGCAGTGCAGCCGCGCTAGCGCTCGTCGAACTCGTCGTCTTCGTCGTCGACGCCGAACTCGGGCAGGTTCTTGATGCCCTCGCGCGTGCGGTACTTCGACCACGAGTCCTCGAGGGCGTCCGCGAGCTCGCGCATGAACTTCGGCGCCATGTTCACGCGCGTCACGACGACGCCAGGGATCTCGTCCTCGGCGACCTCGTGGTCGACGCGTGCGAACGTGATCGTGAACTCGTAGTCGGAGAACGAGACGTTCGCGAAGTTCGCATAGTGGCCCGCCATGTCCTCGGGCGCGAAGTGAATGTTGATGTGCCGCTCGGGCTGGTCTTCGTCGGCCATCGCGCAACTAGTATCGCAGCGTGCGGATCATCGTCCTGGCGGTCGGGCGGCTGCGCGCCCCGTTCGTGGACGACGTCGAGCACTACCTCAAGCTGCTGAGCCGGTACGCGCGCGTCGAGATGATCGAGGTCCGCGAGCAGGCGCGGGTCGCGGCGCGGATCCCCGAGCGCGCCTTCGTGTCGCTGCTCGCCCGCGACGGCAAGCAGTACGACTCGCCGGCCTTCAGCCGGTTCCTCGAGGCGCGCCGCCAGGCCGGGCGCGACGTCTGCTTCGTCATCGGCGGGCCGCTCGGGCTGGAGCTCGACGACGTCGCCCACCGCCTCTCGCTCGGCCTGCTGACGCTGCCCCACCAGCTCGCGCGCGTCGTCCTGCTCGAGCAGCTCTATCGCGGCCACAAGATCCTGGCCGGGGAGCCATATCACTATTGAGGCGGGCTCACGGCTAGTCTGAGGCCAATGGCCGGCCCACTCTCAGACCTGCGCAGCGCCGTCGAGGACGCCGCCCGCGCGGCGGCCGGCGGTAACGGCGACGCCCCGGCGGTGCGTCCGACGCTCGAGCGCCCCAAGAAGGCGGGCTTCGGCGATTACGCCTCCAACGCGGCGATGCTGATCTCCAAGGCGGCCGGCGAGCCGCCGCGCGATGTCGCGGCGCGCGTCGCCGAGGAGCTCCAGACGCGGCTCGGCGACGCGATCGACCGCGTCGAGGTCGCGGGGCCCGGCTTCCTCAACCTGTTCTTGACCGATGCCTGGTACGCCGCCGCGCTCGGCGACGCGCTGGTCGCGGGCGAGGCCTTCGGAGGCGGCGGCGCCGATCCGCCGCTGCGCTATAACGTCGAGTTCGTCAGCGCCAACCCGACGGGGCCGATGACCGCCGCCGGCGGCCGCCACGCCGCCTATGGCGATGCGGTGGCGCGGCTGCTCGAGTTCCGCGGCCACGACGTGCACCGCGAGTACTACGTCAACGACTACGGCAGCCAGGTGCGCCGGTTGGGCGAGTCCATCGCGGCGCGCGCTCGCGGCGAGAAGCCGCCCGAGGGCGGCTACGTCGGCGAGTACGTGAGCTGGCTCGCCGAGCGGATCCCCAACGCCGCCTCCGACGACCTCGACGTCGTCGCCGAGCGCGGGGTGTGGCTCCTGCTCGACTCGATCAAGCGCTCGATGGAGGCCATGCGGATCGACTTCGACACGTGGTTCTCCGAGCGGTCCCTGCACGAAGGCGATCCGACGCCGGTCGAACATGCGTTCGCCGAGCTCGAGGAGCGCGGTGAGACCTTCCGCGACGAGGGCGCGCTGTGGCTGCGCACCTCGGCGCACGGCGACGACAAGGATCGCGTGCTCGAGCGGTCGACCGGCGAGCACACGTACTTCGCATCGGACATCGCCTACCACCTCAACAAGCTCGAGCGCGGCTTCGACCGGCTGATCGACGTCTGGGGCTCAGACCATCACGGCTACGTGCCGCGCATGAAGGCGATGCTCGGCGCGCTCGGCCGCGACCCCGACGCGCTCGAGCTCATGATCATGCAGTTCGTCAACATCATCGAGCACGGCGAGCGCACGCAGATGTCCAAGCGCCGCGGCGACTTCGTCACCCTCGACGAGCTGCTCGAGCGGATCGGCGTCGACGCCGCGCGCTTCCTCATGCTCCAGCGCTCGCACGACACGACGGTCGACCTCGATCTCGATCTGGCCGTGTCGCAATCCGCCCAGAACCCGGTCTACTACGTCCAGTACGCGCACGCCCGGATCGCCTCGATGCTGCGCAAGTCCGCGCGCGGCGAGCTGCAGGCGGCGCTCGCGGATCCGGCCGCCGTCGCACACGAGCTCGGGGCCGCCGAGCGCGCGCTCATCAGCAAGCTGCTGGCGTTCCCCGACGAGGTCGCCGACGCCGAGGAGCGCCGCGCGCCGCACCGCATCACGGCCTATGCGCTCGAGCTCGCCCAGGTCTACACGCGCTTCTACGACGACTGCCCGGTGCTGAAAGCCGAGGACCACGTCCGCCCGTTCCGCCTGCGGCTGAGCTTCGCGGCGCAGCGCACGATCGCGCGCTCGCTCGACCTGCTCGGCGTCAGCGCGCCGCAGTCGATGTAGCTAGGTCACCGCTCAGGGGCGCTTGAGCCGCACGCTCTCGCACCACTGCACGGCGTCCTCGGGGCCCTTGCTGTTTCGCAGCACGCCCGCCGTGCATGCCATGACTCGGCCGGGGGAGAAACGCCCGGCGCCAACGGCCCGCACGTCGGCGAGCTTCCATCGCTGCTCAGAGCCGGTGCACAGCCCGCGCCAGGTCCCTCGCCCGAGCGCGCCGGTCTTGCGCTGGGTGACGGTCACATCGAGGCGCACCGCCATGTCCTTCGTGCACACGATCGGGCCGTGCACGCGCACGACGCGCCCGCTCGCGCCGACCGTGCCGGTCGCGTCGAAGCCGCTCGGGAGCTTCTTGACGTCGATCGTTCCGGGGCCGCTCGCCAGCGGCCAGGCGGCGGCCGCGACGAGCAGGAGCGCCAGAGCGGCGATGAGCCACCCCGCTGTGGCGCGTTGCAAGACGCTCATGAGGTTCCTTTCGGCTGGAGCTGGCCGCGCTTACCTGCCTGCCGCGGCCACGCCCAGTTGTACTTCCGCGGAGTGCGCCGGGCAAGCGGCCGCGAGCGCGGTCGTCTCCCGAGCTACCGCTCGTAGCGCGCGAGCTCCTCGTCGAGGCGCCGTGCCTCGGCCGTGCTCAGCGCGCGCGCCTCGTCGCCCGACACGTCCGCCGCGCGCGTCCGTCGCCGCCAGCGCGGCAGCAGCAGCGCCAGCCCGCCGGCGAGCAGCGCCACGAGCCCGAGCGGCACGACGTACGCCGTGATCCCGAACCCGTCGCTCTCGGGCAGCGCGAGGACGTCGCGGCCGTACTCCGCGACGAGCGCGCTCTTGATCTGCTCCTTCGTCCTGCCCTGCGCGATCTGCGTCCGGATGAACTCGCGCTGGCGGTCGGCCTGCGGGCTCTCGGCGACGTTGAGCGGGATCTCGCACGACACGCACATGACCTCGTCCTCGATGTCGACGAGCGACGCGGGCGCGGCGAGGGCCGCGGGGGCTGCGAGCAGCGCCGCCAGGAGCGCGAGTGCCGCGGCCGCCCGCCTCATCGCAGCGCCGTCTCGACGGCCTCGTCGAGGAACTCGCGGTCGATCTGGCCGCGGCTGATCGCGACCACGCGTCCCTGGCGATCGATGACGAACGTCTCCGGCACGTTCTTCGAGCCGTACTTGCGCGCGAGCACGTTGTCGACGTCGCGCAGGCTCGGGTAGTTCATCTTCCAGTCGCTGACCTTCTTCAGCGAGTCGGGCGTCGAGTCGTCGCGCGTGACCCCGAGCACGGTGCCGGCGTTCTCGCGTCGCAGGCGGTTCTGCGTCGCGACGAGATCGCCCGCCTCGGTCTCGCACGGGTCGCACCACGACGCCCAGAAGTTCAGCACGACGATCTGCCCGCGCAGGTCGGCGAGCGACCGCGTCGACGTCTCGCCTAGCACCGGCAGCGTGCTGCTCGGCGCGACCGGCCGCTCGTCGCGGGCGACCGCGTCGTCGAGCGAGCGGTCGTCCTCGCGCGAGCTCAACCCGTAGGCGAGCAGGCCTATGAGGGCTACCGCCGCGACCGCGGCAATGATCGGAACGGCAAGGCGCTTCACTGGCCCTCAGGGTAGTGCCGCCCCTGCCGCCGCCGCGCAGCGCGCCGTACAATCTGGCGCGCTGCGGACGTAGCTCAGTTGGTAGAGCGTCGGCTTCCCAAGCCGAAGGTCGCGGGTTCGAACCCCGTCGTCCGCTCTCAGCCCTGCCTGCGGAACGGCCCCTGGATCGCGAACACGTGGCCGGGCGATTGCACGCTGGCGAACAGGATCTGCTTGTTGCGCGAGAACGTCGGCCCGGCGAACTCGTTGTCGCCGTCGAGCTCGTTGCGCGCGAAGAAGAACGTCTCGCCGCTGTCCGTGGCGCCGACGAGGTGCTGCTTGCCGTCGCCGTCCTCGGCGAGGATGAGGCCGCCGTAGGCCGAGACGGTGATGTTGTCGGGGCCGTCCGGGTCGCTGTCCTGGTCGCCGGGCGTGTAGGCGAACCACAGCTTGAGCTCGATCGTGTCGCGGTCGGGGTCGAGGAACCAGACTTGGCCGTCGTGCTGCGCCGCGCTGCCGTCGGACGTCCGCGCGAACGATGCGACGAAGTACGCGCCGTCGTCGCCCCACCACATGCCCTCGAGCTTGCGGCTGCGCGTGATCTGCGCGAACTGCTTGCGAACGGCCGTCGCCGTCGCGTCACGCTCGGGGACCGCCTCCCACGTCGCGCGATACGTCGTGCCGGGCGTCGTCGCCACGGACAGGTCGGGCACGAACGCCCCGCCCGGCGTGAACGCCTTCAGCGCCTCGAGCGTGCCGGCGTCGTCGGCGAGCTGCCGCAACGATCCGTTGCCCAGGGGCAACCCCGAGCGCGGCGGCGTCCAGCGGTACAGCAGCCCGTTCGGGTTGCTCGCGTCCTCGGTGAGGTAGATCGTGTGCCGGTGCGGGTCGACGACGAGCGACTCGTGGGCATAGCGCCCGAGGCACTTGATCGGCTTGGGATCGCGATTGGCGTCCTGGTCGTACGGATCGACCTCGAAGCAGTAGCCGTGGCGCTTGTCGAGGATCGCCTCGGTCTCCTCGCACGTGATCCAGGTCTCCCACGGCGTGCGGCCGCCGGCGCAGTTGTTGTGGGTGCCGGCGAGGCTGACGTACTGGCGTACGCGGTTGCCGTCGTGGTCGACCTCGATGTTCGTCGTACCGCCGCGCGCACGCGCGTCGTACACGAAGCCCGGGAGGTGGGGAACCGGATTGCGCTCGCTGCCGCCGATCTCGTGGTTCTGGATCAGCACGCTGCCGTCGCCCCCGTGACGGACGAACGACGCGGTTCCGTCGGGATCGTCCGGCGTCTTCTCGCCGCTCTCGAGCGTCGTGACGCCCGACCGCGCGACGATCTTGTACGTGAAGCCCTCCGGCAGCGAGAGGATGCCCGCCGGATCGGTGATGAGCGGGCCGTAGCCGACGTCGCCGGCCGGCTGGGCCGCGGCGGCGCTCGCACCGAACAGTCCCGGAATACTGCCGCTGAGCACGATCCCGAGACCCGTGGCCGAGCGCGTGAGCATTGACCGCCGGGACAGTCCGGGGTCGGATTCGGGGTCCTGACGCAGGTCGGACGTGGCCATGTGCGCTCCTCGGTTTTCGGTAGATCGAAGGAGCGCACGATCTGCCACCGCCGGGCCCGCGATGTGATCCTCGTGTGACCGTGATGTGAACAGCTCGCGGACCCGTGCCCTGAGGCAACGTCGGACGCGTAACCGCCGACGCCGATCGTCGCCATGCGGCGTCCTCAGTCCGGCCATCGTGGGCAGGAGTCGAGCCGCTGTTTGGCCCGGGCGGCGGCTGCGGCGCACGGTATCCTCGCGCCCGGAATGGCCGCCTACAGCTTCCTGACGACGTGGTGCATCGACGCGCCGATACAGCGCGTCTGGGACGTGATCTACGACGTCGAGCGCTACCCGGAGTGGTGGAAGGGCGTGCGCAAGGTCACCAAGCTCGAGCCTGGCGACGAGAACGGGCTCGGCGCCCTTCACCGGCTCGAGTGGCGCTCCAAGCTGCCCTACTCGCTCGAGTTCGACACGCGCGTGACGCGCTCGCAGGCGCCCTACCTGCTGGAAGGGCAAGCGAGCGGCGAGCTGGCGGGCATCGGCGTCTGGCGCCTGTACGAGGGCGCGGCCGGCACCGCGGTCGTCTACAGCTGGGACGTGTCGACGACGCGCCGCTGGATGAACCGGGTGGCGCCGCTCGCGCGGCCCGCCTTCCAGTGGAATCACGACTACGTCATGCGTCACGGCGCACACGGTCTGGCCAAGGAGCTCGACGCGCCGCTGATCGCGTTCGACTGATCGGTCGCGCGCGTCGGATCGACGCAAAATGCTGGACACGGAGGCCCCTCGGCCTCACTATGAAGCGCCAACGCCTACGCGCCCAACCCCGAGGGACACGCCATGGCAGTGCAAACGCAGGGCCCAGCCTTCTACGAGCTCAGCTACGAAGAGACCAAGATCACATTCGTGCCGCGGGCGGCCGGGTCGCCGCGGCTCGTCTACTCGGGCCCTCTGGGAGAGCACGCGTTCGAGGGCGATGACCTCCAGCTGCACGACAGCGCGCGCGGGCTCGAAGTGAGCTTCAGCCTTGATACGCATCTGCAGACCGTGACGTTGACGGTCTTCGTCCCCGAGCTCGAGCTTGGCGATCGTCCCGAGGAGCGCTTCCACACGGTCGGGATCCAATCGACGCAGCGCCGCACGATGGCCGGCGGACCGGGGGCGATCATGACCGCGGCCCCGCTCGAGGTCGAGGGGATCGCGCGGTTGAAGAAGCTCGGCGCGGCTCGCTCCGCGCTGCTGTAAGGCTCCGCCGCCGTCAGCTCGACGACGTCAACGTGTCCTTGAGGCGCGATAGCGGCCCGTCGCTCGGATCCGGCAGGAGGTCGTCGATCTTGCTGACGTCGCTGGCCATCTGCTCCATCGACGGCCGCATCGCCTTGACCTCGTTCTCGACCGCGAGCATGCGCTGGTTGAGGTCCGTGCGCAGGCCGTCCAGCCGCGACGTGAGCGTCTCCTCGAGCGACTGGAGTTCCACGACGCGACCCTCGATCCGGTCGATCGAGCCCTGGAGCTCCTGGAGCCCCTCGACGAGCGTTCCGGCGCTGTCGTCGACTGAACTGAGGTGCTTCTTGGCGTCGGACTGGAGCGCCACGACGGCGCCGGCCAGCGTCTCGATGTCCGAGACGACCCGGCCGGGCAGCCGTAGAGGCATGAGCAGCGTGTCGAACACGTTCAGGGACGCATCGTCGTCGCGGTCAGCGGCCATGTGGTGGGCCTACCCCGGCCGTCGGGCGGGCAACCGCGTCGTGGCGCGGCCGAGTTCGCTACCAGGCCTGCACGGTGGCGCAGTTCGGGCAGCGCACGGACGCGGAGACGTGCGCTTCGAACAGATAGCCGCAACCGCACGAGTAGCAGGCGCGGTCGTCGGGCCCGCCGGCGTCGCGCATGCGGCGCTCCGCGGGGTGCATCGGCGCCGGCCGCGGCTCGGGTGAGGGAACGACGTGCAGGCGGCGCTGCTGGCGCGGCCGGCGGAGGACTGAGGTCAGGTGGACGGACATCGAGGTCATGGCTACATCGACACTGACTCCCCAACTCGCCAAAGGTTTCTGTCCGGCACGGACATTTCCTGTAGGTCTGGCGCGTCCGCGCGCCCGCCAGCGGCGCTGGACCAGCGGTTTTGGCGCCGGGAAGCGGGGGCTGGGCGGGGGCCGACTGCGATACTGAGCGGCGCATGCATCCCTCACGGAAGCGCCGGATCCGGCTCGTCGTGGCGCTGGGCGCCGCCGTCATCCTGGCCGTCGCGCTCGTCTACACGAGCTTGAGCGCCTCGAACGAGACGGTCCAGCCCAGCCAGCTCGTGACAGCCACGGCCGGCTCCTCCTACCAGCTGACCGGCAAGGTCGCCGACGGCTCCATCCGCGAACGATCCGGCGGCGTCGACTTCCGCGTGCGCGACCGCGAGGGCACGACCTCCGTCCCGGTCACCTACCGCGGCGCGATCCCCGACCCGTTCCGCGAGGGTCGCGAGGTCATCATCACCGTTCGCAAGCAGGGCACGACGTTCGTCGGTGAGCCCGACTCGCTCATCACGAAGTGCCCGTCGAAGTTCACCGAAGACCAGACGACGAAGAGCTAGCTCATGGCGACAGTCGGCCGCGCCCTGCTGATCCTCGCGCTCGTCGCGGCGGCGTACGGGATCTTCGCCTCGATCTACGGCGCGGTCCGCAGGCGCGCGGATTGGGTCGCGTCGGGTCGGCGCGCGGTCTACGCCGTCGCGGCGCTGACCACGGGCGCCTTCGCGATCCTCGAGATCGCGTTCCTGCGCTCGGACTTCTCGTTCGCCACGGTCTACTCGCACTCCTCGACGACGACGCCGACGTTCTATAAGGGCGCGGCGGCGTGGTCGTCGCAGGAGGGCTCGCTGCTCTTGTGGCTGTGGCTCCTGTCGCTGTGGTCGAGCCTCGTGCTGTTCCTCACACGCCGCCAGCTGCGCCGCGTCGCGCCGTACGCCACCGCGGTGCTGCTCGGCTTCGCGGCCTTCTTCGCGGCGCTGCTCGTCTTCAAGGTCTCGCCGTTCACGCAGCTTGAGGTCGTGCCGGCCGAGGGCAAGGGGCTCAACCCCCTGCTGCGCCACCCGAGCATGATGATCCACCCGCCCATGCTGTACTCGGGCTACACGCTGTTCGCGATCCCGTTCGCGTTCGCGATCGGCGCGCTCATCGCCCGCCAGGTGGGCGCGGCGGACTGGATCCGCGCGACGCGGCGCTTCGCGCTGGCGGCGTGGTTCTTCCTCGGCGTCGGCGTCATGCTCGGTGCGCGCTGGTCCTACGCCGAGCTGGGCTGGGGCGGCTACTGGGCCTGGGATCCCGTCGAGAACGCGTCGTTGCTGCCGTGGCTGACCGGCACCGCGTTCCTGCACTCGATCATGATCCAGGAGAAGCGCGGGATGCTGAAGATCTGGAATGTGTCGCTCGTGCTCGCGACCGGGATCCTCGCGATCATGGGCACCTTCCTCGTGCGCTCGGGGATCCTCGACTCGATCCACGCCTTCGGCGCGTCGACGCTCGGAATCCCGTTCGTGATCCTCATCGGCGTCCTGGTCGTCGGCTCGATCGGCCTCGTCGTCTACCGGCGAGACGCGCTGCGCTCGGAGAACCGGCTCGACTCGATGCTCTCGCGCGAGGCCGTCTTCCTGGCGAACAACCTCGTGCTCGTCGCGCTGGCGTTCGTCGTCTTCTGGGGAACGTTCTGGCCGCTCATCGCCGAGGCGCTGACCGGCAGCCGCCGCGCGCTCGGACCGCCGTGGTTCGATCGCTACACGGTGCCGCTCGCCCTCGTGCTCGTGCTGCTCAGCGGGATCGGCCCGATCATCGCGTGGCGGAAGGCGACCGCCGCCAACGCGCGGCGCAACTTCCTCGTGCCGGTCGGGCTGGCGGTCGTGCTCGGCGTCGTGCTGGCCATCCTCGGCGTCGCGTCGCGGCCGCTCGCGCTGGCGATGTTCGTCGTCGGCGGCTTCGTCGTCTGCGCGGTCGCGCAGGAGTTCTGGCGCGGGGTGGGGGCGCGCCGCGCGATGACGAGCGAGAACCCGGTCACGGCGCTGCTCGCGCTCGTGGCGCGCAACCGGCGGCGCTACGGCGGCTACCTCGTGCACGTCGGGATGGCCGTCCTGTTCATCGGCGTGGCCGCGTCGACGGCGTTCAAGGACGCGCGCGACGTGCGCATGAACCCGGGCGACACGGCGCGCGTCGGCGGCTACGAGTTCAAGTACGTCAAGCCGACGTCGCGGGCGGACTTCACCGGTGCCGGCAACCTCGAGCGGATCTCGTTCGGCTCGGTCGTGGAGGTGCGCAAGGACGGCAAGAAGGTCACGACCGTGCGGCCAGAGCGCGGCTTCTACCCGTCGCTCGACGACACGCTCGGCCCGATCGGCCGCTACTTCTCGGGTGAGGCGACGAGCGAGATCGGGCTGAAGGCGGGCGTGCGGCGCGACCTGTGGGCGGCGATGACGCCGAACATCCGCGCGTTCATGCCGACGATCAAGGAGGGCAACGAGCTGATCGCCAACCTCGAGCGGCGCAACGTGCCGGCCGCGGCGCGGGCCGAGGTCATCGGCCGGGCGCTGAAGGCGCGCTTCATCGACGGCTACGTGGCCGACCCGCCGGCGGCGACGTTCCGCTTCATCGTCTCGCCGCTGGTCACGTGGATCTGGCTCGGTGCGCTGATCGTCTTCGGCGGCGGGCTCGTGGCGATGTGGCC
>JBOGYT010000113.1:0-17475 GCA_050696955.1 Solirubrobacteraceae bacterium
CGGCGGGGTGGCCCGGCCGCCCCGCCGCACGGACGCCTACCTGTGCTTCTTGTGCGTCAGCGTCAGCTCTTCCTGAATGGTCGTCTTGATCGCGTCGGGGCTCCCGCCGGTCAGCGTCCCGGTGCCCCTCACGCCCCGGTAGCGGCCGGTGCCCTTCGTGAGGTCGATCGTGCCGTTGTACGTCACCGCGAGCGTCGCGGGATCGGTGACGTAGTTGATCGTGAACGTGCCGCTCAGCGTCCCGCGGTCGAAGAACTGCTTGACCGGCCCGGTGAAATGGCCGCTGAGCTGGGAGGTGGGCGTCACGATCGACGAGTCGTGCTGCACGCCCTCGCCGAGGAACCTCTTGTCGCACGAGATCGTGCCGAAGTTCTCGGCCTCCCGCGTGCGCGGCGGCTTGACCGCGATGAGCTTCAGCTCGCAGCTCACGTGCTGTGCCTTGTACCCGTGCCCCGCTCCCTTGTGCTTCTCGCCGCCGGCCTGGGCGAGACCGCTGTAAAGGCCGGCGCCGGCGATCGCGACGACTGCGGCGATCGCGACGGCAATGCGCGTGCGAGGACGGAGGCTGCCTGTGTCGGACATCGTGCTGTTCCCCTGACTGCGTCGTTGGGCAGATCGTTCCGGCGCGGGCGAGCCTAGTGGGCCTTGAGACAACATTGAACGTGGAACCGCGGACGCCGATCACCGTCGGGCGGCGTCCTCGGTCGCAGCAATGGCTCTGCCATTGCATGCTCCCTGCGTCCTCGCCCGGCGGCGCCGGCGTCTCCCGGTTCCATGTCCAACGTCATCTCAAGAACCACCAGCGGGGCGCGGCGTCGAGCTCGGTTGCGTCCTCGCGCGCATCGCGCCGCAGCGCCGCCGGCCCGAGCAGCACGGCGCCGACCACGAGGAACGGCACGAGGTTGAGCAGGTGCAGCACGAGCGCGTAGGACAGCGCGTCCGCGCGCGGGACGTCGAAGGCCTGCAATGCGAGGACCGTCGCCGCCTCGAAGACGCCGAGGGCGGCCGGTCCGGACGGCAGGATCATCGACAGGTTGAGCGTGACGAGCACGAGCAGCCCCGCGATCAGGGGCAGGTCGAGCGAGAACGCCGCGAGCAGGATCCAGCACGAGGACGCGAGCACGATCCAGGACGCGAGCGTGAGCGCCATCGCCTCGAGCGCGACGCGCGGGTCGCGCAGCGCGACGAGCCCGCGCGTCGCATTGCGGGCCGCGTGCTCGAGGCGCTCGCTGAGGTTCGCGATCGGCAGCCGCCGCAGCGGCGACAGCAGCACGCGGATCGCGCGCTCGTCGTAGCGCACGATGACGTACACGACGGCGCAGGCGGCGGCCACCACGACGGCACCGAACAGCGCCGCCTTGCGCAGCCAGTCGATCTCCGGCAGGAGCGGGTGGGCGGCGAAGAGCAAGAACAGCAGCGCGAGGACGTCGAACAGGCGCTCGACGAACACCGTGCCGAGCGCCTCGGCGCGCGGCGTCCCGGTGCGGCGGTGCAGCGTGATGACGCGCGCCACCTCGCCGGCCCGCACCGGCAGGATGTTGTTGAAGAAGTAGCCCATGAACAGGGCGCGTGTGACTGCCGAGAGCGGCGGGCGGTGATCGGCATCGAACAGCGACCACCAGCGCAGCGCGCGGAGGCCGACCGCGGCCGCGAGCACCGCGCCCGACGGCACGAGCCACAGCAGGTTGCTATCGGCGAGCGCGTCCTGCGCCTCGTCGAGATCGACCCCGCGCACGGCGAAGTACATCGCCGCGACGGTGACGATGAAGCCCGCCGCAACGAGCAGCGGCCGCGTTCCCCTTCTGGCGCTCATCGACGCAGCCGCACCTGCACGAGCACGCGGATCGCCTTGAAGCCGTCACGCCACGTGATGTTCTTGCCCTCTTCGTACGTGCGGCCGTAGTAGGCGATCGGCATCTCGTAGATGCGCAGGTTGCGCCGGCAGACCTCGCCGGTGATCTCGGGCTCGATCGCGAAGTCGTCCTGCGTCAGGCGCAGCGAGCGCAGGACGTCGGAGCGAAACGCCTTGTAGCCGGTCTCCATGTCGCTGAGCGTCGTGTTGTAGAGCACGCCCGTCAGCAGCGACAGGAAGCGGTTGCCCATGAGGTGCCAGAACAGGTAGGCCCGCTGCGGCGCGCCGCCGGTGAGCCGCGAGCCGTACACGACGTCGGCAACGCCGCGCTCGATCGGCGCGATGAGCGCGACGACGTCGGCCGGGTCGTACTCCATGTCGGCGTCCTGGATGACGGCGATCTCCTTCGAGATGCGCGGGATCGCGGCCCGTACCGCCGAGCCCTTGCCGCGGTTGGGCTGCTGCAGCAGCTCGACCGCGGGATGCCCGGCCGCCCAGGCCTGCACGATCTGCGCCGTCGCGTCGGTCGAGCCGTCGTCGACGACGACGACCTGGGCGTCGAGCCCGAGCTCATCGATGCGCTCGAGGACCTCACGGATGGTGGCCGCCTCGTTGTAGGCGGGGATGAGGAAGGAGACGCCGATTGCGGCACGATACGTTGCCACCAATGGTTCCGGCGTCCGACGACCGCTCGGTGGCGGTGAGCCTCGCCGGCGCGGTGGCCATCTTCCTGCTGCTCGTCGGGCAGGCGCGGGTGACGATCCTCGACGGCTCCTCGATGCTCGCCGTCGCCCACGGCATCGTCCACGACGGCAGCGTCGCCGTGCCGCCCGAGCTCGGCGTCGAGGGCCACGATGGGTCGTACTACTCCAAGTACGGCGTGCTGCTGGCGCTGCTGTCGGTGCTGCCCGTCGCGATCGTTCAGCCGGTCGGGGCCGTCGTCGGGCACGTCGATCTGCTCGAGGCGGCGGTTGCCGCGTCGCTCATGCCGCTCGTCGCCGCTGCGCTGGCGGCCGCCCTGTTCCTCCTGGGCCGGCGGCTCGGCGCTCCGCCCGCGGCGTCAGCGCTCGTCGCGGCCGGCACGGTGCTCGGGACGTACCTGCTGCCCTACGGGCGCGACTTCTTCACGGAGCCGCTCGTCGCGCTCGGTCTCGTCGTGATGGTGGAGCGCGCGCTCGCCGGTCGCGAGCTGCAGGCGGGCGCGGCGTTCGCGTTCGCCGTGCTCGCGCGCCCGCAGACCGCGGCGTTCGCGCCGCTGCTGTTCGTGTATCTCTACGCCCGCGGTGGGGTGCCCGCGGTGCTGCGCACCTTCCCTCCGCTGGCGGTCGCCGCGGCCGTCACCGTCGGCTACAACCTCGTGCGATTCGCCGACGCGCTCGAGTTCGGCTACCGCGAGCCCGCTGACCCGGGGTTCACGACCCCGTTCTTCGAGGGGGCCGCGGGGCTGCTGTTCTCCCCGGAGAAGTCCGTGTTCCTGTTCGCGCCGGCGATCGTGCTCGTGCCGTTCGCTGCCGCGTCGCTCTGGCGCCGCGACCGCGCCACGGTCGGGTTCGCGCTCGCGCTCTTCGCGGCGGTCTTCGCCTTCGCCGCGACATGGTGGTCGTGGCAGGGCGGCTGGAGCTGGGGGCCACGGCTCATCATTCCCGGCGTCGCGCTCGTGCTCGTCCTCGTCGCGCCGTGGATCGGGGCGAGCGCCGGCCGGATGCGGCTCGCCGCCGCGCTCTTCGCCGCCGGCTTCGCGCTGTCGCTGTCCGCGACGCTCGCGCCCGCCGGGACGCAGCTCATCGACCGCCGGCCGGGTACGGACGGGCCGCAGATCGTGCGCCAGTACGCCGAGCTTCCGGGCCTGACGGAGAACTCGATCGACGCCGCCGAGGAGCGCGCCGCCCGCAACGGCGACTACCGGCGCTACCTCGCCGTCTGGCAGGCCGGCATGGTGCGCGAGTTCGGCACGATCGGCGTCGTGCCCGCGGCCCTCGGAACGCTCGCGCTGCTCGCGGCGCTGCTCGCCGTCTCACGCTCGCTGGCGCGCGCTGTCGCGCCGCGGCGGTGGGGCTAGCCGCACCCGCTTGCCGCGACCGTCCTCACCGCCGGGGTCCTGGCCGACCGGCCGGTCGCAGGCGGCTGTTCGCGATCGGACTGGCGATCGTCACGATCGCGTCGCTGGCGTGCGCGCTCGCCGGCAGCATCGAGGCGCTCAGCATCGCTCGCGCCGTGCAGGGAGTCGGCGCCGCGATCATGTTCGCCGTCTCGCTCCGCTGCTCGCGCACGCGTTCCCCGGGCCGGCCGAGCGCACGAAGGCGCTGGCCGCCTACGGCGCGACCATCGGCGCCTCCTTCGCCGTCGGGCCGCTCGTCGGTGGAGCGCTCACGAGCGGTCTTGACTGGGAGTGGATCTTCCTCAACATCCCGCTCGGGGTCGCCTGCCTGGCGATCACGATGACGCGCGTGCTCGAGTCGCGCGATCCGCGGCCGCGCCGCATCGACTGGGCCGGCCAGCTGACGCTCGGCGGCGGGCTGTTCCTGCTCATCACGCTGTACCTGCAGCAGGTGCTCGGCCTGACGGCGATCGAGGCGGTCCTCGTGTACGTGCCGGGGACGATCATCATGTTCCTCGTCTCCGGAGCGACCGCAACCGCCGGCGCGCGCGTCCACCCCGGCACGCTCATCTCGGCCGGCCTCGTGCTCGTCGCCGCCGGGATGGGGCTCATGTGCTCGCGGGCGAGCACTCGTCTTCCTGGACCGCCATCCTGCCGGGCGTGATCGCGGCCTGCATCGGCACGGGCATGTTCAACCCGGCCGTCAGCGCCGTGGCGCTCGGCTCGGTCGAGATGGACATGAGCGGCCTCGCCGCCGGCGTGAACGACACGTTCCGCCAGGCCGGCATCGCGGTCGGCGTCGCGGCGCTCGGCGCGCTCGCTCTTGCCGGGGCCGCACTCGGCGGTGGCTCGTCAGCCGCCTACGGCGACGGGCTGCACCAGGCGGCCCTCGCCGGCTAGCTCGCCCGCCGCGGAGGCTTGGGATCGGTCACGTGGGGTAGCCCTGGGGCGTGAACGTTGCTTGCAGCGCCGCGTCTCACGAACGCCGGGGCGGACGCCGGTCGTGCACCTTCAGCTCAATCGCGCTCGCGCGCGCGAGCAGCATCGTCAAACCGTCGCGCGGTTCGCGCGGCGACGCGCGGCGCTCGCGCAGCGCGATCGCCGACCAGGCGACGCCGTCGTCGAGCGCCGGCGCCAGCTCCTCTGCGAGCGACCGCGGGACCCAGCCTATCTGCTCGCCCCCGGCGACATGGACCGCGATGGCGTTGGGATCGTGCGCGTTCGCGGCGTCGCGGCGCAGCGCGAGCGTGCTGCCCGGCGCAGCCTCTTGTGACTGGAGCGCCTCGGCGTGATGACGCGCGGCACCGGCCACGCCCGCCACCCGCAGACCCGCATCGGCGAGCACGGCCGCATCGCGTGCCACAAACGCGCCGGTGATCGGATCGACGAGCTGGTAACCCGCGAGCCAGACGATGGCGCCGTCGTCGGGATACCAGTAGCGCTCCTCGAAGCTCACATCGACAGTGACCACATCCACAGATCGAGCCTACGCATGCCTCACAGAAAACTTTCGGTCCAGACCGCCTGCTCGACGGGCGACCGCTATCTTTCCCCGACCTCGCTGGCGATCAAATGAAGGAGCACATGGCCCGTCCCATCATCCTCGGCGTCGTCGGCGATTCCGCAAGCGGAAAGACGACGATCACGAAGGGCCTCGTTGAGATCCTGGGCAAGGATGCGGTCACCCACATCGGGACTGACGACTACCACAAGTATGACCGCGAGCAGCGGGCGGAACTTGGGATCACCCCGCTCGATCCCGATTGCAACTACATCGACATCATCGCGCAGCACATCGTTCACCTGCGCAACGGCGAGCCGATCCTCAAGCCCGTCTACCAGCACAAGGACGGCACGTTCGGCCCGCCCGAGTACGTCATCCCCAATCGCTTCGTCGTCATCGAGGGCCTGCTCGGGTACCACACCGAGGAGCTCAGCGACGCCTACGACGTGCGCGTCTACCTCAAGCCGCCCGAGGAGATGCGGCGCGCGTGGAAGATCAAGCGCGACACGGCCAAGCGCGGATACACCGAGGAGCAGGTCGACGAGGAGATGCGCAAGCGCGAGCCGGACTCGGAGTCCTTCATCCGTCCGCAACAGCGCTACGCCGACATCGTCGTGTGCTTCCAGCCGAGCGACGTCGGCGACGACGACCATCTCGACGCGATCCTGACGCTGCGCGAGGGCCTGCCGCATCCCGATCTGTCGGTCGTCATCGGCGACGGCAACGGCGACGGCATCACGCTCGAGGAGGGCACGGGCGGCGAGCGGTCGCTGTTCGTTCCCGGCGGCGTGGACCGTGAGCGCGGTGCCGAGATCGAGGAGGCCGTCTGGCAGGAGATGCAGTTCGCCAGCCACCTGCGCACGGAGCGCCTCGGCGAGTTCACGGTCGGTTCCGACGTGCATCGCTCCGAGTCGCTGGCGATCGTGCAGGTGCTGATCCTCTATCACCTCGTGACCGCCAAGGCCGCCGTCGCGGTCGGTGGGGACGAGGCGAGCGCGCGCTCGGAGAAGGGCGCGCCGGCGGCGTCACCGGCGTAACCGCCGACGCCCGCAGCGGCGTCACCATCGGAATAGTCTGACCCGCGCGCTGCCGGCGAAGCTCGCAGCCGAGATCGAGACGCAGCGTGCGCTCCTGCGGACGCCGGCGGGCAGGAGCCTCGCGACCGGGCTCGCTGCGCTCGCGCTCGTGACGGTCATCGGCCTGGCGGTTCTGTGGCCTGCGGGCTGGGTACGGTAGTGCCGTGTGCATGCAGTGCATGGCTGGGGCGATGACGGCGGGAGCGGCGGCGACCGGCGCGCGGTCCTGGCTCGTCGCGCTCGCGCCCGGGTGGCTGACGCCGGCGCGGCGACGGCACGCGACGAGGACGCTCGTCGTCCTCGGAGTGCTCGCGGCGGGGCTCGTCGGTCCTTCGCCAGGCTAACGGAATGAGAATCATTCTCTGCTAGGGTCGCGGAGATGCTGCCACGCTGGTTCATCGCCGCCCTCGCAACGACCCTCGCCGCCACGATCCTCGCAGCGTGCGGCGAGGGCGACGGAGGGTCCGGCGGCGGGACGGGCGGACCGAGCGTCATCGCGACGACGACCCAGGTCGGCGACCTCGCTCGCGCGGTCGCGGGAGAGCGGGCGTCGGTCACGCGGATCCTCAAGCCGAACTCCGACCCGCACGAGTACGAGCCGCGCCCGAGCGACGTCGAGGCGGTGACGGATGCCGCGGTCGTGCTGCGCTCCGGCGGCGACCTCGACGAGTGGCTCGGCGGCGTGCTCGAGAACGCCGGCAACGACACGCAGGTCGTGACGCTCATCGACGCCATGCGGACGCGGCGCCTCCCCGGCGAGATCGATCCGCACTGGTGGCAGAACCCGCGCAACGGCGCGATCGCCGTGGAGAAGATCCGCGACGCGCTGATCGCCGAGGATGCCGGCGGGCGCGCGGTCTACACCGCCAACGCGAGCGCCTACCTCAAGCGGCTTCGCGCGCTCGACCGAGCGATCGAGGCGTGCATCGACGCGGTCCCCGAGCGCGACCGCAAGCTCGTCACCGATCACGACGCGCTCGGCTACTACGCCGACCGCTACGGCATCGACGTCGTCGGCACCGTCATTCCCGCGCTCTCCACGCAGGCGCAGGCATCGGCGGGCGAGGTCGCGCGGCTGGCGCGCACGGTCCGCCGCGAGAAGGTCAAGGCGGTCTTCGCCGAGAGCTCCGTCAACCGCAAGCTCGCCGAGGCGATCGCGCGCGACTCGGGTGCCACGGTCGGCCCGGACCTCTACGCCGATACGCTGGGTCCGATGGGGTCAGCCGGCGCGACCTACCTCGGCTCGCTGAAGGCCAACACGCAGGCGCTTGTGGCCGGGTTCACCGGCGGCGAGAAAGGCTGCCGCCTGTAACGGGTTTCGCCCTGCGGGCGACGTCACACCCGGGCGCCGGAACCGGCGACCTGCGGGCGACGTCACATCAGCTGTACTTGTCCCAGGCCTTCAGGAACGGCAGCGGATCGAAGGGCTTGCCGCCGGTGTACCAGCCGGGCGCGCTCCACATCTCGAAATGCAGGTGGCACCCGTTGGCGCGACCGGTGTCGCCGACGCGTCCGATCGGCTGGCCGGTCATCACGTGCGTGCCCTTCTTCAGCGGCGAGCGCTCCCGCATATGCATGTACGCGTAGTCGATCTCGGTGCCGTCGCCGTCGATGACGAGGTAGTTGCCGGCTGCGCTCTGGAACTTGTTGAGCTTCACGACGCCGCCGCGCGCCGCGACGAGCTTCGTGCCGCACCTGGCGAAGACGTCGTGGCCCTGATGGGAATGGCCGTCGCGGCCGGCGCCGAAGGCCGCCGCCCCCTGGCCGTAGTCGTGCCTGCCGCGGACCGGGAACTTGTGGTCGACGAGGTCGAACGCGCCGGTCGCGACCGGCGACGTGGCCGATGCCGCCTGGTAGCCGGCCCCGGCGGCCATGACGCGGAACTCGTAGCGGCCGGTCGGCTGCGCCACGCCGCCGACGGTTCCATCCCAGGTCAGGGAGTGCACGACGCCGGGGATGACGGCGCCGAGCTGCCAGCCCTGGACGACGGCGCCGTCGAGGACGCGTGTCAGGGCGATCGTCACGACGAGCGGCTTGTGCGCGAGCACGTCGAGCTGGGCGGGACGCGCGGCGCCCTGGAACACGCGCTGGCCCACGACGCGTGCGTCGAGCGTCCCGGACGATGCGAGGTTGATCGTGATCGCGGCCTTGCTCACCCGCGATCGCCGGCCGTCGCCGTTGATCGCGCGCAGCCGGCCGCTGGAGGCGTTCGCGGGAACGAGCACGTCGACGCTCTTCTCCGTTCGCCTGGCGACGGTCGCGCGCACGTCGTCCGCGTAGCCCTTGCGGCCGAGAAAGACGATCTTGCTCACCTGGCCCATCGTGCTGCCGCCCACGCGCACGACGCTGCCGGTCTTGGCGGAGTCAAAGCCCGAGCAGCCCGCCAGGCACTGCACGGACGTGATCTTCGCGCGCTCCGAGGAATACGCTCCGCCCGTGCCAGCGACGGCGGGAGTCGCCGAGGCGGCGCCAAGCCCAAGACCGCATGCCAGCACGACGGACGTCCGCTTCAGCTCGATCAGCTCCCTTGTTGATGGCCTACGGGGTTAGCTGACGGGCTCGCACGGTCAAGGTCCGCGCTACCGGCTTCCAAGCCGGATTCGCCCCATAGCCCGCGCTCTCGCGCGCGCCTATGGTTCCCCCGCTCCACCGCTGCCGGTGGACTCGGCCTGCTCCTCGCGCGCCACCCTATTAGATCTCGCGGCGCGAGGTTGACATATCGCCGAAAGGTGGATCGACCACCCGCGAAAGCGATTCCCCTATGCTTCGTCGACGCCGCGCGGCACACCGCGTGGCCTTTTTGACGCCATGAAAACCTACGTAGCCAACGCAAACGACCGCGAGCGCAACTGGCTCGTCGTCGACGCCACCGGGCAGACGCTCGGCCGCCTCGCGACCCAGATCGCCGATGCCCTGCGCGGCAAGCGCAAGCCGGTCTACACGCCGCACGTCGACACCGGCGACTTCGTCGTCGTCGTCAACGCCGCGAAGATCTCGGTCACGGGCAACAAGCGCGCCGACAAGCGGTACTACCGCCACTCGGGCTATCCCGGCGGGCTGAAGTCGCGCACGCTCGACGAGATGCTCGATCGCAGGCCCGAGGAGGTCATCCGCCTCGCGGTCAAGGGGATGCTGCCGCGCAACCGGCTCGCCCGCAAGCAGCTCACGAAGCTGAAGATCTACGCCGGGCCCGACCACCCGCACCAGGCCCAGAAACCGCAACCCATGGAGCTTCTCTCCAAGTGATCGACGAGACCCCCGAGGACTCCCCGGCCGAGGAGCAGGATGCCGGCGCCGACGTTCCGGCCGCCGCTGACGCCCCCGCCGAGTCCGCAGCCGAAGCGCCCGCGGAGGCTCCCGCGGAGCCGCCCGCCGCGCCCCCGGCCGCCACCAAGCCCGACCCCGAGCCGGAGCCCGACGACGAGGACGACGAGCCCGCCGCTCCGCGCGAGAAGCCGGCGATCCCCGGAGCCGACCTCGAGGTCGACATCGTCGCCGAGGGCGCCGACCCGCTCGCCGGCCCCGACGACGAGGAGCTCGACGCCGCCGAAGCCGCCGCCGCCGAACAGGACCGCGCCGACGAGCAGCCGGTCGCCGCGATGATCGACCTCGCCGCCGACGCGCGCTACCGCGCGACCGGCAAGCGCAAGACCGCCGTCGCGCGCGTCATCCTGCGCCCGGGCACCGGCGCGTACTCGATCAACGGCAAGCCGCTCGACGAGTACTTCCCGCGCCCCGCGCTGGGCCGCAACATCCGCCAGCCGCTCGAGGCCGTCGGCTACGAGGAGCGCATGGACGTCGTCGCGCGCATGCACGGCGGTGGCGTCAGCGCCCAGGCCGGCGCGCTGCGCCACGGCATCTCTCGCGCGCTGCTCGAGGCCGACCCGAACCTGCGCGGCGAGCTCAAGCGCCGCGGCTTCCTGACGCGCGACTCGCGCGCCAAGGAACGCAAGAAGGCCGGGCTGAAGAAGGCCCGCAAGCGGCCGCAGTTCTCGAAGCGCTAAGGCAGCCTCCTTGGCGGGCGAGGCCGCGAAGCCGACGGCGCCCGCGGAACGGCGCCTGTTTGGCACCGACGGTGTGCGCGGCGTCGCCGGCGAGCTGCTGACCGCCGAGCTCGCCCTGAGCCTCGGTCGCGCCGCGACGCTGCAGGCCGGGGGCGAGCGCCCGCGCGTGCTCGTGATCCGCGACACCCGCGAGTCGGGCGAGATGCTCGAGTCGGCGCTCGCCGCCGGGATCGCCGCCGCGGGCGGGGACGTCCTGCTCGGCGGCGTCCTGAGCACGCCGGCGGCGCCGCTGCTCGTACAGCGCTACGAGCTCGACCTCGCCGCGGTCATCTCCGCGTCGCACAACGCCTTCGAGGACAACGGCATCAAGTTCTTCGGGCGCGACGCGTTCAAGCTCTCCGATGCGACCGAGGCGGCGATCGAGACGCGGCTCGGCGAGCCGCGCGATGGCCCGTCGCCGCGAATCGGGAGCATCCGCACGATGCACGGCACGCGCGAGGACTACCTGCGCGCGCTCCACGAGCGCTTCGCCGGGCTCGACCTGTCGGGTCGCAGCGTCGCGCTGGACTGCGCCCACGGCGCGACGTACCGCGCCGCGCCCGAGATCTTCCGCCGTCTCGGCGCCACGGTCACCGTGCTGGCCGACGCTCCCGACGGGCGCAACATCAACGACGGGTGCGGCTCGACGCACATGGAGCGCCTTGTCGAGACGGTCCGCGACGGCGGTCACGACGCCGGCTTCGCCTTCGACGGCGACGGCGACCGGATGCTCGCCGTCGATCGCAGCGGGGAGATCGTCGACGGCGACGAGCTCATCGCGCTGGCGGCGGTTCACCTGCGCTCGCAGGGCCGCCTGGCCGGCGACGGCGTCGTCGTGACCGTGATGACGAACTACGGCTTTCACACGGCGATGCGCGACGCGGGCATCGCCGTCGTCACGACGCAGGTCGGCGACCGCTACGTGCTCGAAGCGCTGCGCGAGCGCGGCTGGACGCTCGGCGGCGAGCAGTCGGGCCACATCATCGACATGGGCTTCGTGCCATCCGGCGACGGGATCGCGAGCGCGCTGCTGACGCTCGAGTCGCTCGCCGGTGGCGACCTGGCCGAGCGCGACGTCATGCGCAAGCTGCCCCAGCGGCTCGTGAACGTCCGCGTCGCCGACCGTCAGGCGGCGATCGCCAGCCCCGGCCTGGCGGCCGCGACGGCGCGCGAGTCGGCCGCGCTCGAGGGCCGCGGCCGCGTGCTCGTGCGCCCGTCGGGCACCGAGCAGCTCGTTCGGGTCATGGTCGAGGCGCCGACCGACGAGGAGACCGATGCGGTCTGCGCGCGGCTCGTCTCTGTCGTCCGCAACGGCGAGGGCGCCACAACCTGACCGACGGGTCAGCTGATCCGGCGGACCTGGGCCGTACCATCAACCGCATGTGTGGCATCGTCGGTTACGTCGGGCAGCGCGCCGTGCAGGAGATCCTCCTGTCCGGCCTGGAGAAGCTCGAGTACCGCGGCTATGACTCGGCGGGCGTCTCGGTGCTCGCCGAGGACGGCACGATCGAGTCGGTGCGCGCCGTCGGCAACCTCAGCCGGCTGCGCGCCACGATCGAGGGTGCGGGCGAGGCCGCGGCGTCGCCCAACGGCGCTGTCGCGACCGCCGCGCTGCCGGCGACGAGCGGCATCGGCCACACGCGCTGGGCGACCCACGGCCGCGTCACCGAGTCGAACGCGCACCCGCATTTCGACACGACCGACAAGGTCCACGTCGTCGTCAACGGGATCGTCGAGAACTACCTCGCGCTCAAGCGCCGGCTCACCGACATGGGCGCCGTGTTCACGTCGGAGACCGACGCCGAGGTCATCGCCCACCTCATCTCGCACCACATGGCGCTGGGCAGCCTCGTGGAGGCGGTGCGGGCGGCGTACGCCGAGCTCGAGGGTCACTACGCGTTCGTCGCGATGTGCGCCGAGGAGCCCGACACGCTCGTCGGCGCGCGCAAGGAGTGCCCGCTCATCATCGGCCGCGGCGACGGCGAGCAGTTCGTCGCCTCGGCGATCCCCGCGTTCCTCGCCCACACCCGCGACGTGCAGTACATCGAGAACGAGGAGATCGTCGTCGTGCGGCCCGGCGGGGTCGAGTTCCTGGCGCCCGACGGGCGCCCGATCGAGCGCGAGGTCACGCGGGTGGACTGGGACGAATCGACCGCCGAGAAGGGCGGCTACGAGACGTTCATGCTCAAGGAGATCTTCGAGCAGGCCGACGCCGTCGCCGAGACGATCGCCGACCGCACGATCCGCGACGACGGCGTCGATCTCGCCGAGGCCGAGCTCGACGAGTCGCTCCTGCGCGACGTGGATCGCGTGCTGATCCTCGCGGCGGGCACGTCGTTTCATGCCGGGCTCATCGGGCGCTACGCGATCGAGGAGTGGGCCCGGATCCCCGTCGACATGGATGTCGCGTCGGAGTGGCGCTACCGCAACCCGATCGTCTCCGAGCGCGAGCTCGTCATCGGGATCACGCAGTCCGGCGAGACCGCCGACACGCTCGCGGCGATGCGCCTGGCGCGCGATCGGGGCGCCAAGGTGCTGGCGTGCACGAACGTCGTCGGGTCGCAGGCGACGCGTGACTCGGACGGCGTCCTCTATACGCGGGCCGGTCTCGAGATCTCGGTCGCCGCGACGAAGACGTTCGTCTGCCAGGTCGCCGCGATGTACCTCCTCGCGCTGCGCCTCGCCGAGCTGCGCGGCACGCTGCCCCCGGCTCGGATCGCCGAGCTGATCGCGGACATCAGGCAGCTCCCGGCCCGCATCACGGAGCTCGTCGAGGCGCTGAACGGCTCGCTCATCGAGGCCGCCGAGCGCCACGCCGACTCGGAGTTCTATCTCTACCTCGGACGCCACGTCGGACGCGCGGTCGCGCTCGAGGGCGCGCTGAAGCTCAAGGAGATCTCCTACATCGCCACCGACGCGTACGCCGGCGGCGAGATGAAGCACGGTCCGATCGCGCTGCTCGACGAGAACACGCCGGTCGTGTGCGTCGCGACCGACATGCCGATCCTCGACAAGATGATCTCCAACATCCAGGAGGTCCGAGCCCGCGGCGCCCACGTCATCGCGATCGCCACTGAGGGCGACGACCGCCTCGAAGCCGTGGCCGAGGAGGTCGTCTACGTCCCGCGCACGGACTGGATGCTGCAGCCGCTGCTCGCGGTCATCCCGCTGCAGCTCTTCGCGTACTACGTCGCGCGCAAGCGCGGCCTGAACGTCGACCAGCCGCGCAACCTCGCGAAGACGGTCACGGTCGAGTAGCGATGACCCGGAAGGCCGACTTCAACGCCGAGGAGTGGTCGACGCTCCTCGAGGGCCCGCTGCTGGCGGGCGCGGGCGTCATCACGGCCGGGAAGGGCGGAACGATCCGCGAGACCCTTGCGCTGGGCAAGGTCTATGCGCACGCGCGCGAGCAGCAGGGCGACAGCGAGCTGCTTGACGAGCTCGTCTCGGCTGCGCCGGTCCTGGACCGCAACCGTCTGCAGGGCGGCGCCGACATCGCCTCGGTGACGACGGAGCGTCTGCGCGAAGCGGTCGGGATCCTCCAGGAGAAGGCGACGCCCGAGGAGCTCGACGCCTACCGGCGATTCGTGCTGACGGTTGCCGAAGCCGCCGCCAACGCGCACAAGGAGGGGGGCGTTCTCGGCATCGGTGGCAAGCGGGTCAGCGACAGCGAACGGGCCGCGCTGGACGAGATCGCCGCGACGCTGGAGGCGGGGGCCGCCTGACGTAGACGAACGTGGGAGGATCGTCTGCGGTACGGCCACGACAAAGGGGGACAGCATGGCTCAGCGGACGAAGGCCGATCGGCAGGCGGCGGCGAAGAAGGGCGCGGCCACGAGGCAGCGCAAAGCGGCGGAGAAGAGCGGCGCCGACGCCAAGCGCTCGGCGGCGGCCGTCGGCGATGCGGCCGTCGCGACCGCGAAGTCTGTGGGCGACGCGGTGAAGCAGGGCGCCAAGTCGGTGCTCAACCGCGTCGGCGCATTTCGCAAGGGGCGCGACTGACGCCGGCGCCTCGCGGTTCCATGCCCGACGTCAGCTCACGACCCAGGTCTAGCAGGCGATGAAGTTGAACTGGTCGCCCAGGCGGACGACCTCGACGAACTCGTCGCGGCTCAACGGCCCCTCGCCGTCCATGTCGAACACGCGCAGACCGGGGGCGGCCAAGAGCTCGTAGATGACGTCCGGCGTCGTGCCGAACGCCGCGGCGGCGGGCGTGCCGTGCTCGAAGGCCACGACCGGGCGGTGTCGCTCCAGCGTCTCCTGAGCGCCCCGCAGAACCGCCTCCTCGCCGCCTTCGACGTCGATCTTCAGGAAGGCCGGGGCGACCTCCACGACGTCGTCGAGGCGCTCGAGCGGCACCTCGATCGCGGTTGGTTCGCGCGTGTTGTCGGCGCGCAGCCGCAGGCCGCTCGTGGCGGGCAGCGCCTCGATCCACTGGAACGTCGCCGTACCGCCATGGTCGGACGCCGCCGACGCATGAACGTCGACGCTCGGATACGCGCGCGCCAGCCGTTCGGCGAGCGCGGGAATCGGCTCGAAGGCGATGTGGTGGCCGTGCGGCGCGAGTCGCACGATCGTGCCCAGGACGTCGCCGACGTTCGCTCCGATGTCGATCGCGCTGGAATCAGGTCGCAGGATCGCGGCGAGCATGGCCGCGAGGTGGCGGTTGTCGCGATCGTTGCGGCCCAGCGCGGGGTTGCGGCGTTCGCGAGCGACCACGATGTGCTCGTAGAGCCCGAGTTTCCTGGCGATCTGCTTCGCCGCGCGCCTGGCATCGAAGACGACCGTGCCAGTCGCCACGGCGCGGAGCTTGGCGACCACGCCTCACAACGTAGCGAGATGGCACGCGGATGAGATTCTGCGCGCGTTTACGATGGGCTCATGCCCGTCGGCATCGACCTGCTGGAGATCGAGCGGATGGAGCAGGCGCTGGAGCGCCGGCCCAGCCTGGCGCTGCGGCTGTTCACCGACGGCGAACGCGCCTACGCCGCCGGCCGGGCGCGGCCGGGACAGCATCTCGCCGCGCGCTTCTGCGCCAAGGAGGCGGTCGCCAAGGCGCTGCGCCTCGAGGTCTTCAGCCACCACGACATCGAGGTCGTGGGGGAGGGGGCGCACACGCGGGTCGCGCTGCACGGGCCGCTCGCCGCGCTCGGCGTCCAGGTCGACATCTCGCTGACGCACTCGAAGATCACGGCGGGCGCCGTCGCGCTCGTCCGCTAGAGCGATGGCGGCGCGCGGCCTGCCGGACTGGCTCGACCCGCTCTACGGGGCGGAGCAGATGCGCGCGATGGATCGCTGGGCGATCGAGGAGTGCGGCATCCCCGGGCTCGACCTCATGGAGCGCGCCGGCTCCGGACTGGCCGTGCTCGCCGACCAGGTCGCGCCGCGCGGGCCGGTGGCGATCGTGTGCGGCAAGGGCAACAACGGCGGCGACGGCTTCGTCGCCGGCCGCCTGCTGCGGGCGATGGGGCGCAAGGTGCGCGTGCTCCTGCTCGCCGAGCCGGAGGAGTACACGGGCGACGCCGCCGAGAACCTGCGCCGGCTGGTCGGCCGCCACGAGCCGTTCGTCCCCGATGCGCTCGGTGACGCGGCGGTCATCGTCGACGCGATCTTCGGCACGGGCTTTGCGGGCGAGCCGCGCGACCTCGCGAAGGACGCGATCGACGCGATCGCGGTGCTCGACGTCCTCGTCGTCGCAGCCGACATCGCCAGCGGCGTGGACGCGTCGACGGGCGAGGCGGCGCGGGTCTCGGTGTGGGCCAACGCGACCGCGACGTTCGGGGCGGCGAAGCCCGGCCACTGGATCTCGCCCGGCAAGCAGCACACCGGCGACCTGCACGTCGTCGACATCGGGATTCCCGCTGGCGCGCCGGTCACCGCGAACGTCGGACTCGTCACCGCCCGCGTCCACGAGCTCGTGCCACATCGCGACGCCCCGGGGACGAAGTTCACGTCCGGTCACGTCGCGGTCGCGGGCGGCTCGCGCGGGTTGACCGGCGCTCCGTGTCTCGCCGCGGATGCGGCCATGCGGACCGGCGCCGGGTACGTGACCGCGATCGTTCCTGAGTCGCTGGAGCCGATCTTCGAGACGCGGCTGCTCGAGGTCATGACGCGCGGCGTGGCCGACGCCGCCGGTGGCCTTCAGCCGAGTGGTGCCGAAGCGGCGCTCGAGGTCGCCGAGCGCGCCGGGGCGCTCGTGCTCGGGCCCGGCGCCGGCCGCGCGGAGCAGACATTCGAGTTCGTGCGCGACGTCGCGGCCCGCGCGCCGGTCGCGCTGCTGCTCGACGCCGACGGGCTCAACGCCCACGCCGGCGCGCTGGCGCGCCTCGCCGAGCGCAGGCACCCGACGATCCTCACGCCCCACGCCGGGGAGCTCGCACGCCTGCTCGACACGACGAGCGAGGAGGTCAACGCGCGCCGCCTGCACAGCGCCCGCACCGCCGCGCGCGAGGCGCAGGCGATCGTCGTGCTGAAGGGCGACGACACGATCGTCGCGTGCCCCGACGGCACGGTGGCGGTCAACGACCTCAGCGCGCCTGCGCTCGCGACTGCCGGCACCGGCGACGTCCTCAGCGGCGTCATCGGCGCGCTGCTCGCGAAGCGCCTCGACCCCTTCGCGGCGGCCTGCGCGGGCGTGCGGCGACACGCCGCCGCGGGCCGCGTCGCGGCCGAGGAGATCGGCGCGGACGGGGTCATCGCCAGCGACGTCATCGCGGCGCTGCCGCGGGTGCTGCACGGCGAAGCCGCCGGGTAGCCTGGCCGGATGACGATTCCGATTCGCGCGCTCGCCCGAGTGAACGTCGCGGCGATCGAGCGCAACGTCGCGCGGCTGCGGCGCGAGCTCGGCGACGGCGTCGCCTTGTGCGCGGTCGTGAAGGCCGACGGGTACGGCCACGGCGCCG
>JBOGYT010000114.1:0-4364 GCA_050696955.1 Solirubrobacteraceae bacterium
ATATGCGGTACCGCTGATCGGAAGCGTGGCAGGAACATGACCGCCCAGGAATCGCCCCTCGTGGCGCGCCGCCGGCTGCGCCGCGCGCTGCGCGGCGGCCGCCGCCTGACCGCGACGCTCCAGATCACCGCGCGGTCGCCCGACGGCGAGCCGACGGAGGTCACCAAGCGGCTGCGGGCACTCGGCTGAGCCTCTGGTCATTTTGACCAGCAGCGAGCGGCCTCGAATGGATCTGCTGGCCAGATTGCCCTGTCCGGATGAGCAGACTTGCGTATCTCGCGCCGTTGACCGACTCTGTCTGGCATATGTTCGAAGAGGCGCAGCTCTACTCACCCGTGACGACCGGCAAGGACGGTGCCGTGACCGTCCATCTCATCGCCGACCACCCCGGCGCTGACGATCCGGACTACCGCCGCCGCCGCAACGAGATCGCCGCCGCCGCGCTGGAGTGGCGCCCCGGCCAGCGCGCCCCGCTGATCGACTACCACCCCGACGAGCAGGCGGTCTGGCGCACCGTCTGCCACGAGCTCGCGCCATTGCACGAGCGCCACGCGGTCGGCGAGTACCGCGCCGCGCTCGGCCGTCTCGCGCTCCCCACCGATCGCGTGCCGGGCCTCGACGAGGTCTCCGAGTTGCTCGTGGCCTGCAGCGGCTGGCGGTACGTCCCCGCCGCCGGGCTCGTCGACCTGCGCACGTTCTACGCCGCGCTCGCCGGCCGGACCTTCCACTCCACGCAGTACGTGCGTCACCCGGCGCTGCCGCTCTACACCCCGGAGCCGGACATCATCCACGAGGTCATCGGCCACGGGCACCTGCTGGCCACGCCGACGTTCGGTGCCCTGCATCGCCGCGCCGGCGCCGCGTCGCTGCGGCTGCGCGACGAGGAGAGCCTGCGCTTCCTCTCGCGCGTGTTCTGGTTCTCGCTCGAGTTCGGCGTCGTCATCGAGGACGGCGAGCTGCGCGCCTACGGCGCCGGGATCCTCTCGAGCTACGGCGAGATCGAGCAGTTCCGCAGCATGGAGCTGCGGCCGCTGGAGCTCGGCGAGATGGGGACCGTCGACTACGACATCACGAAGTACCAGCCGGTCCTCTACCGCGCCGAGTCCGTCGCGGAGATCGAGTGCGTGGTCGGCGGATTCTTCGACACCTGCAGCGACGAATCGATCGAGGAGCTGCGCCGTGAGCACGCTGTCGCCTGACCGGCTCGGCGCGCTCGGTGAGCGCGACTTCATGCCGCTGCACGGCATCGACCACATCGAGCTGTGGGTCGGCAACGCCGCGCAGGCGGCGTACTACTTCTGCCGCGCGTTCGGCTTCACCGAGGTCGCGTACGCCGGCCTCGAGACCGGCCGGCGCGATCGCGTGTCGCACGTGCTCCAGCAGGGCCGCATCCGGCTCGTGCTGACCGGCTCGCTGCGCAACGGCACCGACATCGCGGCGCACCACCGCCTGCACGGCGACGGCGTCAAGCGGATCGCCCTCGGCGTGCCGGACGTCGCGGCGGCGTACCGCGAGGCGACGGCGCGGGGCGCGATCGGATTGGAGGATCCCCACGAGCTCGTGGATGAGCGCGGGACGGCCCGGCTGGCTGAGATAGCCGCCTACGGCGACACGGTTCACCGCTTTGTGGAACGTTACGACTACGCCGGAACCTTCCTGCCCGGCTACGTCGACGTCCCACACGGCGGCGACCCGGGCCGGCCGGGCCTGTTCGCGGGCATCGACCACGTCGTCGCGAACGTCGAGCTCGGCGCGATGGAGCGCTGGGTGAAGTTCTACGAGGACGTGTTCGGGATGACCGAGCTCATCCACTTCTCCGACGAGGCGATCTCGACCGAGTACTCCGCGCTCATGTCGAAGGTCGTCACGACCGGCGACGGCCGGGTGAAGCTGCCGATCAACGAGCCCGCGGCCGGCGAGCGGCGCTCGCAGATCGACGAGTACCTCGAGTTCTACGGCGGCCCCGGTGTGCAGCACATCGCGGTCTCGACGACCGACATCGTGGGCACCGTCACGGAGCTGCAGGCGCGCGGCGTGCAGTTCCTGCGCACGCCCGAGGCCTACTACGACCTGCTGCCCGAGCGGATCGGCGAGATCGCCGAGCCGATCGATGAGCTGCGCCGGCTCGGCATCCTCGCCGACCGCGACGAGGAGGGCTACCTGCTGCAGATCTTCACGAAGCCGCTCGGCGACCGGCCGACGATCTTCTTCGAGATCATCGAACGCCACGGCGCCAGGGGTTTCGGTGCGGGCAACTTCAAGGCATTGTTCGAGGCGATCGAGCGAGAGCAGGCTTTGAGGGGGAATCTCTGATGCGCTACGTCGCGATGGGCGAGCTGCCACCCAAGCGCCATACGCAGGTCCGCGAGGGCGACGCGCTGCTCGTCGAGGAGGTCATGGGCTACGAGGGCTTCTCGGGCAACGAGTCGATCCTCTACCACCTCCAGTCGCCGTGCGACGTCGCCGAGGTCGGCGAATTCACGCCGATCGTGGTCGATGAGTGGGTGCCCGGCGCGCACGTCCACCGGCTGACGGAGACCGCGCCGCTCGCCTCCGGCGGGGATCCCGTGTTCGGGCGCCGCGTGCTCATGTTCAACGACGACGTCGAGCTGGCGATCTGCAAGCCGACCGAGGACCTCGACGCCTTCTATCGCAACGGCGAGGGCGACGAGGTGCTGTTCATCCACGAGGGCTCGGGCGTGCTCGAGACCGTCTTCGGCACCATGCTGTTCCGCCGCCACGACTACGTCGTCATCCCGCGCGGGACGACGTACCGCGTGCGAATGGACGACGGCCCGCACACGTGGCTGACCTTCCACACGCCGGGCGAGATCGAGACGCCCAACCGCTACCGCAACCGCTACGGCCAGCTGCTCGAGCACGCGCCGTTCTCGCAGCGCGACTTCCATCCGCCGGCGTCGCTCGAGCCCCACCGCGAGACCGGCGAGTTCGAGCTCATCGTCCGCGCGCGGCGCGGGCACCAGCGCTTCGTCCTGGACTACCACCCGCTCGACGTCGTCGGCTGGGACGGCTACGTCTACCCGTACACCTTCAACATCCACGACTTCGAGCCGAAGTCCGGCCGGCTGCACCAGCCGCCGACCGTGCACCAGACCTTCCAAGGACCGAACTTCGTCATCTGCTCGTTCTGCCCGCGCAACCTCGACTGGGACCCGCTCGCCGTCCCGCTGCCCTACCACCATTCGAATCTCCAGTCCGAGGAGGTCATCTACTACGTCGAGGGCCAGTTCGGATCGCGCGCGGGAGCACACGTCGGTGCGCTGACGCTGCACCCCAGCGGCCTACCGCACGGCCCGCAGCCCGGTCGCGTCGAGGCCGCGCTCGGCGCGCAGCGCACCGAGGAGCTGGCGGTCATGTGCGACACCTTCCGTCCGCTGCGCCTGACGACGCTCGCGCGCGAGCTCGACGACCCGAGCTACGCGCTGAGCTGGCACGCGAGCTCAGCCACCGTCTGAGCCCCGCGCTCGAACACATCCCCCCACGTGTACGCCAGATGATCGGAGCGCCGGCGGCGCGCGACGTCGTCCTCGAAGGCCTTGCGCGTGGCGTGGAAGCGAAAGCTCAGCAGCTCGACCGTGAGCGGCACCTCCGGCCAGTGGCAGTCGACCTTGTCTCCGAGGTGGTCGATGTTCGTGCGCGGGCGAGGCAGGCCGTGGCGGGCGAGCAGCGCGAGGAAGCCGTCCTCGAGCCGGCTGAGCGTGGCGTCGGCCCCCAGCGCGCGGAGCAGCTTTCGCGCGCCCTTCTTCGTCGGATTGCGACCGATGCAGGCTTGGACGCCGGCGGGCGTCACGCGGTGATGAATCCATGCCTCGTGACATGCGCGCGTGAGTTCGGCGAGTTCGAGCGCGGGGGCGAGGTCGAGCAGCACGCGGGCAGGCGAGGTCATGGGGATGCCCTCGAAGTGACCCGTGTCCAGCACGTGGAGCGCCTTGACACGGTGCACCACGATCCCCGCGCGGCGGCGTCCATGCCGGGTCGGCACGGTGATCTCCGGTCGCGGGGGTTGCTTGCGGAGGATCTTGAGCGCGTGGCCGGCCGAGCGATGGCTCACGACCGCGTCGGTGCCACCCGCCAACGCCGCGGCCATCAGATCTGCGTGCAGCGATGGCGCGGTGTGTCCGACCGCGTACACGCGGACGTGGACGGCGTGCAGGCGGCCATCGCAGCACCAGCGCTTGATCGTGTCGCGGTCGATCCCTGCGGCGAGCAGCTGCCGGTGCGCGATCCTGCCGTGCTGGCTCGCCGCCTCCCGCGCGATCGTGGCGAACTCGGTGCGCATGCAACCCCCGTATGCGCCACGACCGGGGAGTTCGCCCCCCGCGGCGGCGGTCGTGGCGTACGCG
>JBOGYT010000115.1:0-15642 GCA_050696955.1 Solirubrobacteraceae bacterium
CCGGCGTGCAGGCCGCGCAGGCGGCGATCGACGACGGCGCCGCCACGCGAACCCTCGACGTGCTCGTCGCGCGGACGCAGGAGCTGGGGGAGGCGGCGCAGTGAGCGTGCTCGATCGCATGGTGTCCGACGCGCGCGAGGACGTGCGCCGCCGCCGCGAGGAGGTCCCGCTCGCGACGCTCGAGAGCGAGCTCGCCACGCGCGGCGAGGACAGGCCGTTCTCCGAGGCGCTGACGCTGCCGGGGGTGGCGGTCATCGCCGAGCACAAGCGCCGCTCACCGTCGGCCGGGACGATCCGCGAGGGCGCGAGCGTCGCCGACATCGTGCGCGCGTACGAGCGCGGCGGCGCCGCGGCGCTGTCGATCCTCACCGACGGCCACCACTTCGGCGGCTCGCTGGAAGACCTGCGCGAAGCGCGCGCGGCGTCGGCCCTGCCGATCCTGCGCAAGGACTTCATCGTCGACGTCTACCAGCTCTACGAGTCGGCGGCGGCCGGCGCGGACGCGGTCCTGCTGATCGTCGCCGCGCTCGAGCAGGACGCGCTCGTCCGCCTGCACGCCGAGGCCCGCGCGCTCGACCTCGACGTGCTCGTGGAGGTCCACGACGAGCCCGAGCTCGCGTGCGCGCTCGAGGTCGTCGACGCCGACGTCATCGGCATCAACAACCGCGATCTGCGGGACTTCTCGGTGGACGTGCAGCGCACGTTCGAGCTGCTGCACGACGTTCCGGCCGGCAAGACGGTCGTCTCGGAGTCGGGCTTTCACGCCCGCGAGCAGCTCGACGAGCTCGAGCGCATCGGCGTCGACGGCGTCCTCGTGGGGGAGGCGCTCATGCGCGCGCCCGATCCCGAGGCCGCATTGCGCGCGCTGACGGGCATCGACGCCGATTCCTAGCGAATCGCGAACGGGTAGCATCTCGCCGCGTTGGGACCCCGCGCCAAGATTTCTCCGCGCCGAGTCGTCGCCGCCGCCGTGATCGCGGTCGCCGCTTGGACCGTCGCCATCGCCGTGCCGGGCGCGGCGGGTTCGGCCGCCGATGACCTCGATGCGGTCATGAAGGACTTCCAGGCCGACAACAAGATCACACCCTGCCTGTTCACCTCCAAGCAGCTGAAGAACGCCAAGAGCCAGATCCCGGCCGACTTCAACATCTACGCCCCGGAGTTCAAGGCCGAGCTCAACAACGAGATCAAGCGCTGGCAGAAGCGCGGCTGCTCGGGCGGTACCGGCGCCCTGCGCATCGTCAAGGCAAAGGGCAAGGGCGGCCCCCGCAGCGAGTCCGTGACGATCAAGAACACGGGCGCCACGGCGGTCAACCTGAAGGGCTACGCGCTGCGCAACACGGCCCGCAAGAAGCTGCGCCTCACGACCATCCGCCTCGCCAAGGGCCAGACGCTGCGCGTGATCACGGGCTGCGCGACGGGCAAGCAGACCGCCTCGCGGGCGGGCTCGCGCCACTACGCCTGCAAGCGCAAGCAGCAGTGGAAGGACCGGGCCGACGTCGCGGAGCTGGTGCGCAGGAGCGGCGGCGTCATCGGCCGGCGCCGCACGTAGTCACCCGTCGGCGCGCTCTACGATGCGTGGCGTGGCCACGCGCATCAAGCACTGCGGCATCACGAACCTCGACGACGCCCACCGCGCGGCCGAGGCCGGGGCATGGGCGCTGGGAATGATCTTCTGGGAGGGCTCGCCGCGCCGCTGCGATCCGGCCCAGGCCGCGGTCATCGGCGCCTCGTTGCGCCGCACGCTCGAGCTCGCCGGCGTGTTCGTCAACGCGACGCTCGAGGAGATCGACGCGGTGGTCCAGGGCGCCGGCCTGTCGCTGGTGCAGTTGCACGGCGACGAGGGACCGGTGTTCTGCGCCGAGGTCGCACGGCGCACGGGCGCGAAGGTCATCAAGGCGGCACGCATCCGCTCGCGCTCCGACCTGCAGGCGGCGGCGGCGTTTCACAGCGACTTTCACCTGCTCGACGCCTACGTCGACGGCGTGCCCGGCGGGACCGGCGAGACGATCGACTGGGAGATCGTCCGCGGCCAGAAGCTGCGCGCGCCGATCATCCTGAGCGGCGGCCTGAACCCCGACAACGTCGCCGCCGCGATCGCCGTCACGAAGCCGTTCGCGGTCGATGTGGCGAGCGGCACCGAGGCCGCGCCGGGGATCAAGGACCCCGCCAAGCTCCAGGCGTTCGCGGACGCGGTGCACGCGGTGGGGGCGCCGGCCTGATGGAGGCAGTCGAGCACCGCTTCGGCCCGTACGGCGGCCAGTACGTGCCGGAGACGCTCATGCCGGCGCTCATGGAGCTCGAGGCGGCGTGGGTCGCCGCCCGCGACGATCCCGGCTACCGCGCCGAGCTCGACGCGCTGCTGGCCGACTACGCCGGGCGCCCCACGCCGCTGTACCTCGCCGAGCGGCTGTCCGAGCTGGCCGGGCGCGAGATCTGGCTCAAGCGCGAGGACCTCATGCACACGGGCTCGCACAAGATCAACAACGCGCTCGGCCAGGCGCTGCTGGCCAAGCGCATGGGCAAGGAGCGCATCATCGCCGAGACCGGTGCCGGCCAGCACGGCGTCGCGAGCGCCACCGCGTGCGCGCTGCTCGGCCTGGAGTGCGTCGTCTACATGGGCGCCGAGGACATCCGCCGCCAGGCGCCCAACGTCCAGCGCATGCGCCTGCTCGGCGCCGAGGTCGTCTCCGTCGACGTCGGGGCGCGGACGCTGAAGGAGGCTGTCAGCGAGGCCATCCGCGACTGGGTCACGACCGTCGGCACCACGCACTACATCATCGGCTCGGCCGTCGGCCCGGCGCCGTACCCGGCGCTCGTGCGCGACCTGCAGCGCGTCATCGGCGACGAGGCCCGCGCCGCGCTGCTGCAGCGCGCGCAGCGCCTGCCCGACCGCGTCATCGCCTGCGTCGGCGGCGGCTCGAACTCGATCGGCATCTTCACCGCGTTCGTCGGCGATCCGGACGTGGCGCTCGTCGGCGTCGAGGCGGCGGGCGAGGGGCTCGACAGCGGCCGCCACGGCGCGCCGCTGACGGCGGGCGGCCGCGCCGGCGTCCTGCACGGCTCGCTGTCGGCGATCATGCAGGACGAGGACGGGCAGGTCACCGAGGCGCACTCGGTCTCCGCCGGCCTCGATTACCCCGGGTCCGGGCCGGAGCACGCCCACCTGCGCGACTCCGGCCGCGCGCGCTACGTCGCGGTCTCAGACGACGATGCGCTGCGCGCGTTCCGGGAGGTCACGCGGCTGGAGGGGATCATCCCGGCGCTCGAGACGGCCCATGCGCTGCACTACGCGCTGCACGAGGACCCCGAGGGCTCGACGCTCGACCTCGTGTGCCTGTCGGGTCGCGGCGACAAGGACCTCGCCGAAGTGCTCGCGCACGATGGTTGAGCCAACCGCGAAGCCGGCGCGCGACCGCGTTCCCGCGGTTCCGCGCACCGGTGAGGACCGCATCGCCGCCGCGTTCGCCCTGCGCGCGGGGCGAGCCGCGCTCATGCCCTACCTCATGGGCGGCTTTCCGGACATGCCGACCTCGCGCGCGATCGGCGAGGCGTACGCGTCCAACGGCGCCGATCTCATCGAGCTCGGCGTCCCGTACTCCGACCCGCTCGCCGACGGGCCGGTCATCCACGCCGCGGGAACCGAGGCACTGAAGGCGGGCGCGACGCTCGACGGCGTGCTCGAGGTCGGCGAGGCGCTCGCCCAGCGCGTCGCGGTCGTGCTCATGTGCTACGTCAACCTCGTCCTTGCCCGCGGCCCGGAGCGCTTCGCGCAGGACGCCGCGGCCGCCGGCATCAGCGGCCTCATCGTGCCCGACCTGCCGCTCGAGGAGGCGCCCGAGATCGAGACCGCGTGCGAGGAGCACGGCCTCGCGCTCGTGCCGCTCGTGGCGCCAACGACGCCCACGGCGAGGCTCGCGACGATCGGCGCGCGCGCCCGCGGCTTCCTCTACACCGTCTCGGTAACCGGCACGACCGGTGAGCGCGAACGCCGCGAGGACGCGTTCGAGGCGATCCTGAGCCGCGTCCGCGAGCACACCGACGTGCCCATCGCGATCGGCTTTGGCATCTCCACGCCGGAGCAGGCCGCCGCCGCTGCCGGCGCGGGTGCGGACGGGGTCATCGTCGGCACCCGGCTCGTGCGTGCAGCGGCCGAGGCCGACGATCCAGCCGCCGCCACCGGCGATCTTGTGGCGGGGCTCGCCGCCGGACTCATCCGTTAGTCTGCGCCGCCAATGGGCCTCGTCCTCCTCACCACCTTCGGCCTCGTCGTCTGGATCGTCTTGTGGGCGATGGGCGCCAAGGCCATCGACGCGTTCATGATCACCACCCTGGTCATCGTGCTCGGTGCCGCGGGCCGCATGCTTGCCCCGTACCTCCCCGGCCGGGGGTAGCCGCCATCGTGCACGCCGGGTTCCGTGCGGCACTCGCCTGCGTCGCCGCCGCCGTCGCGCTTGCGCTCGCCGCATGCGGCGATCGAGCGACCGGCGACCAGCTCCCCGAGGGCAGCAGCACGCTGACGATCTACTCGAGCCTGCCGCTCCACGGCCGCGATCGCGACCGCTCGCGCGACATGGTCAACGCGATCAAGCTCGCCCTCCAGGAGGGTCACGGCAAGGTCAACGACCTGCGCGTGACGTATGTCTCGCTGGACTCCTCCACGACGGAGGAGGGCACGTGGACGCGCGATCGCGTGTTCGACAACGCGCGTCAGGCGGTTCGCGACCAGAACACGATCGCCTACATCGGCGACCTGCACTCGGCGGCGACCGCGCTCGCGCTGCCGCTCGTCAACGAGGGCCACATCCTGCAGGTCTCGCCGGCCAGCACGTATGACGGCCTGACGCGGCCCGGCGGTTCGCGCAAGGGCGAGCCCGATCGCTTCTACCCGTCGGGCAAGCGCACCTTCGGGCGCGTGGTCGCGCCCGACAACGTCCAGGCCTCGGCGCTCGTGGGCTACATGAACGAGGAGGGGGTGCGGCGGCTGGCGATCCGCCACGACCGCGGCCTGTACGGGGGCGGCCTGGCTGAGCAGATCGAGCGGGCGGCCAAGGCGCAGGGGGTCGAGGTGGTCTCAAGCGACCGGCTCGACGCGCGCGACGGCGACCTCTCGGGTCCCGCGAAGAAGGTCGCCTCCTCGAAGGCGGACGCCTTCTTCTTCGCGGGCGAGACCGACGCCGGAGCGGCCCGCATCTTCAACGCGGTGGCGGGCGCGAATCCCGACATGCGGCTCTTCGCGCCCGGCGCCGTCGTCTCCCGCGCGTTCGTCCGCGAGCTGACGCCCGCGGCCGCGCGCCGCATGCACGTGACCACCTCGACGCTGCCGCCCAGCCTGCTCCCGCACACCGCGCGCGCGTTTCGCGAGCGCTTCCGGACCGCGTTCGGCCGCGAGCCGGCGCCCGACGCGCTGCTCGCCTACGAGGCGGCCAAGGCGGTCCTGCGTTCGATCAAGAACGCTGGGAAACGGGGCAACGACCGCAACGCCGTCGTCGACGCGTTTTTCGCGATCCGCGACCGCCGTTCGGTGCTCGGGCGCTACTCGATCGACAAGTACGGAGACACGAGCCTGAGCACGTACGCAGGAAACCGCGTGCGCGGATCGCGGCTCGTCCTGGACAAGGTGCTGAAGGTGCGGCGCTGAACACGAAGAAGAAGAACGTGCCGATTGGTGCAACTGCGCTCTCATGGCGCCATTGCTGTGTACGATCGGCGCGCTTCCTGTCCATCCCGAGGAGGGCGACTGTGCGTATCACTCGACTTACGACTCTTGGCGCCGCGCTCGTCGCGGCGGTGGGCGTCGCGGCATGTGGAGACGACAAAAAAGACTCTGGCGGCGGCGGCACCGCCGCCGGCGAGACGCTGACCGTCTATTCCACGCTGCCATTGCAGGGCGGCTCGCAGCAGCAGACGACCGCGATCGTCAACGGCGCGAAACTCGCGCTGAGTCAGCGCGGCGGCAAGGTCGGCAAGTTCACGATCAGCTACAAGTCGCTCGACGACTCGCTGGCTTCGACCGGCGCGGCGGACGAGGGCAAGGAGGCGCAGAACGCGCGCACCGCCATCCGCGACAAGAGCACGATCGCCGTGCTCGGCGCCTACAACTCCGGCATGACGAAGGTCTCGCTGCCGATCACGAACAAGGCGGGGATCCTTCAGGTCAGCCCGGCGAACACGTACGTCGGCCTGACGACCGACGAGCCCGGATCCGAGGCCAACGAGCCCGACAAGTACTACCCCTCGGGCAACAAGACCTACGCCCGCGTGGTCCCCAAGGACACGATCCAGGCCGCGGCGATGGTCAAGACGATGAAGGAAGACGGCTGCAAGACGTTCTACAACTACAACTCGAAGACGACCTACAGCGCCGGCCTGGGCCGCAACCTCGTGATCGAGGCCAAGAAGCAGGGCGTCCAGAACCTCGGCGACAAGGGCGTCGACATCAAGGCGCCGAACTACCGGTCGCTGCTGTCGGGCGTCAAGGCCGACTGCATCTCGACCTCGATGGAGATCGAGAACAACGGCATCCAGCTGCTGAAGGACGCCGCCACGGCGCTTCCGAACGCCAGGCTGTACGGCGCGGACGCGATCGTCCTCAACGACACCGCCAACCCGAAGAAGGGCCTGCCGGCGAACATCGCACCGCGCTTCAAGGGCACGATCGCGACGCTCGACCCGAAGAGCTTCCCGCCCGAGGGCAAGAAGTTCTTCGCCGACTACGAGAAGACGTACGGCGGCGGCACCCCCGACCCGTACGCGATCTACGGCTACGAGGCGATGGATCTGATCCTCGACTCGATCGAGGCCGTGGGCGACAAGGGCAACGACCGCCAGGCCGTCATCGACCAGGTGCTGAAGAACACGAAGGGCCGCGAGAGCGCCCTCGGCACCTACGACATCGATGAGAACGGCGACACGACGCTCACCGACTACGGTCTGTACAAGATCGACAGCGGCAAGCTCGTGTTCGACAAGGTCATCAAGGGCGCCGGCGCCTAGAGACCACCACGAACCGTTTCAGGGGCGCGGCGCAAGCCGCGCCCCTGGCGCGCGTTCTTAGATCGTCATGAACGTACCGACGGTGCCCCTGAGCCAGCGCAGCGCCGTCGTTGCGCTGCGCTCGTTCTTCGAGCGCTACGGCCTCATCCTGGCGCTGCTCGTGCTGCCTGTGGTCTACGGGATCCAGGACCTCGGGGAGGACGGCGATCTCAGCCGCCTGGGCAACAACCTCGTGGCCGGGCTCTCCAACGGCGCGATCTGGGCGCTGATCGCGCTCGGCTACACGCTCGTCTACGGGATCATCGAGCTGATCAACTTCGCCCACGGCGACGTCTTCATGATCGGCTCGTTCGTCGCCGCGAGCTTCTGGGGCACGCTCGGGCTGACGCTGACCACCGGCGTGCCCGGCCTGGTGGCGGGCCTGCTCGCGACGCTGATCGTCGCCATGTTCGTCTGCGCCTCGCTCAACGTGATGATCGAGCGGGTCGCCTATCGACCGTTACGCAACGCGCCGAAGCTGGCGCCGCTCATCACCGCCGTTGGCTTCTCGTTCATCCTGCAGAACGTCGGCATCCTGTGGCGCGGGGGCTCGCAGGTCGGCGTCGACAACCTCATCCGCCAGGAACGCGAGGTGGTGGAGCTCTTCGGCGTGGTGATCTCGCGCGGTGACGTGCTGGCGATCGGGATCACCGTGCCGCTCGTCTTCGTCGTGACGATGTTCATCGCCCGCTCGCGGCTGGGCAAGGCGATGCGAGCCACCGCGCAGGACCCCGAAGCTGCTCGGCTGATGGGCATCAACGTCGACCAGACGATCTCGCTGACGTTCCTGCTCGGTGGCCTGCTCGCCGGCGCGGCGGGGCTCGTCTACGCGCTCTACCAGACGAACGTGTGGTTCTTCCAGGGCTTCACCGCCGGCCTGATCGCGTTCACCGCGGCGGTCATGGGCGGCATCGGCAACCTGCGCGGGGCCGTTCTGGGCGGGCTGATCATCGGCTGTATCCAGCAGATCTCCGACAACCGCATCGGCGGCGAGTGGACGCCGGTGATCGTGTTCGGCTACCTCATCCTGATCATGACCTTCCGCCCGCGCGGCCTGCTCGGGGAGCAGACGAGGGAAGCCGGATGACATCGAGTCCTTGCTCGATCCCGCTGCGCGTGGATCCGGAACGCAGGTGCTCGCGATGATCGCGCTGCCGGAGTTCGTGCGGACGAAGATCGGCCAGCGGGCCATCGTGGGCGGCGTCCTGCTGCTGGCGGCGCTGTTCCCGTTCGCGTTCGACTCGCTGGCGACGCAGATGGACGTCGCGATCTTCGTCCTGGCCTACGTGATGATGGCGCTGGGGCTGAACATCGTCGTCGGCTTCGCGGGCCTGCTCGACCTCGGCTACGTCGCCTTCTACGCGATCGGCGCGTACACGATCGGCTGGCTGGCATCCGACCACTTCACCGGCATCGGTGGCGAGGACGGCATCCACATCCTCGTCTCGGACTTCATCTCCACGCAGTCCGGGATCCACCTCAACTTCTTCCTCGTGCTGATCGCGGCCATGATCATCGCCGCGGTCCTCGGCGCGCTGATCGGCCTGCCGACGCTGCGCCTGCGCGGCGACTACATCGCGATCGTGACGCTGGCGTTCGGCGAGATCATCGGCCGGATCGCGCTCAACGGCGACGAGATCACGTTCGGCGACTACCAGCTCACGAACGGCCAGCAGGCGATCTCGCCGGTCGACCAGCCGTACCTGCCCGGCTTCAACTACGAGTTTGACTCGGCGTTCAACCTGCGCCCGTACTACTGGACGGGCCTCGTCCTGCTGCTGTTCGTGCTGTTCGTCAACTTCCGGCTGCGCGACTCGCGCCTCGGGCGCGCCTGGATCGCGCTGCGCGAGGACGAGGTGGCGGCGGCCAGCATGGGCGTGCCGCTCGTGCGAACGAAGCTGCTCGCCTACGCCGCCGGCGCCGCCCTGGGCGGAATCGCCGGCGCGTTCCTGGGCAGCTACAACAACGCGATCAACTCCAACCAGTTCCAGTTCTCCTTCTCGATCTTCGTCCTCGCGATGGTGATCCTCGGCGGCATGGGGTCGATCTGGGGGGTGACGGCGGGCGCGGTCGCCCTGGCGGTCATCGACCGCTACCTCATCCCGGAGGTCTTCGACGACCTGCCGTCGACATTCGGGCTGGACTTCCAGCTCACGCAGCTGTCGTTCGGCATCTTCGGCTTCCTGCTCGTGCTGATCATGGTCCTGCGCCCGGAGGGGCTGTTCCCGGAGCGAAGACGGAAGATGGAGCTCACGGAGGGCGTCGGCACCGACGAGACGGTCTTCGAGGTGCAGGGATGACCCCGCTGCTCCAAGCCACCACGGTGACGAAGGTGTTCGGCGGCCTCGTCGCCGTCAACGATGTGACGTTCGAGATCCCGCAGAAGTCGATCGTGTCGATCATCGGTCCCAACGGCGCCGGCAAGACGACGTTCTTCAACATGCTCACCGGCCTGTACCGCCCGTCGACCGGCACGATCGCCTTCGACGGCACCGATATCACGCAGATGCGCCCGGACCGGATCCTCGCCGCGGGGATCGCGCGCACGTTCCAGAACATCCGCCTGTTCGCGACGATGACCGCGCGCGAGAACGTCATGGTCGGCCAGCACGCGCGCATGAGCGGCGGGCTGTTCGGATCGCTCCTGCGTACGCCGAAGGTCCGCGCCGAGGAGAAGCGCGTGTACGAGCGGGCGGCGGAGATGCTCGAGCTCGTCGGGCTGGCGCGCAAGCAGTTCGACGAGACCGCGATCAACCTGTCCTACGGCGACCAGCGCCGCGTGGAGATCGCGCGCGCGCTGGGATCAGGCCCGCAGCTGCTGCTGCTCGACGAGCCGACCGCTGGGATGAATCCGCAGGAGTCCGCCCGGCTGACGCAGTTCATCCAGCGCCTGCGCGACGAGCGCGGCCTGACGATCCTGCTCATCGAGCACGACATGAAGGTCGTCATGAACGTGTCGGAGCGCATCACGGTGCTCGACCACGGCGAGAAGATCGCCGAGGGCGACCCCGCCGAGGTGCGCACGAACGAGCGCGTCATCGAGGCCTATCTCGGAAAGTCGACGGACTAGTCATGGCGCTGCTCGAAGTCGACGACATCCACACGTTCTACGGCAACATCGAGGCGCTCAAGGGCATCTCGCTGACCGTCGAAGAGGGCGAGATCGTCACGCTCATCGGCTCAAACGGCGCCGGCAAGTCCACCACGCTGCGCTCGATCTCCGGGCTGTCGCCGGCCAGCGAGGGAACGATCCGGTTCGCGGGGGCGGAGATCACGCGCACGCCGCCGCAGGACATCGTCGCGCTCGGCATCTCGCAGGCGCCCGAGGGGCGGCGCTGCTTCGCCCGCATGACCGTGCGCGAGAACCTCGAGATGGGCGCCTACCTGCGGCGCGACGCCGGCCTGGGCGAGAGCATGGAGCACGTCTTCGCCCTGTTCCCCCGCCTGCAGGAGCGCGAGCGCCAGAAGGCGGGCACGATGTCGGGCGGCGAGCAGCAGATGCTCGCGATCGGCCGGGCGCTGATGGCCAAGCCGAAGCTCATGCTGCTCGACGAGCCGTCGATGGGGATCGCGCCGATCCTCGTCGAGCGCATCTACGAGACGGTCATCGAGATCAACCGCCAGGGCACGACGATCCTGCTCGTCGAGCAGAACGCCAACTACGCGCTCAGCGTCTCGACGCGCGGCTACGTGCTCGAGACCGGCCACGTTGCGCTGTCGGACAGCGCGACGTCGCTGCGCGCCAACCCCGATGTGCAGAAGGCCTACCTCGGCACATGACCATCGTCGCCGCCATCGGCGCCACGGCGCTGTACCTGCTCTACGTCTGGCTGGCGTCGGCGATCGCTGCCGCCTGGCTGTCCAACCGCAAGGGCTACGGCGAGAAGCCCGGCCTGGCGACCGGATTGCTGCTGTCGGCGCTCGCCGTGCCCATCTGGCTGTTGTGGCCGGCCAAGCCCAACTCGTCGTGGAAGCTCGACGGTCCGTTCGGGCGTCGCAAGCCGCCCGAGCCCACGGCGTAGCTACCGCAGGGTGTCGCGCAGCGCCTCGTCGAGGGCGGGGTGCGCGAAGTCGTAGCCGAGCTCGGCCGCCCGGCCGGGGACCATGTGGACGCCGCTCGTCACGAGCTGCGCCATCTCGCCGTACATGAGCTTGATCGTGAAGGCCGGCACCGGCGCGACGGCCGGGCGGTGCAAGGCCGATCCGAGCGCGCGCGCGAACTCCTTGTTCGTCGCTGCGCCGGGCGCGGCGGCGTTGAGCGGCCCGGAGAAGTCAGCCGAGTCGAGCACCGCGAGGTACAGCCCCACGAGGTCCTCGCGGTGGATCCATGGCAGGTACTGGTCTCCGCCGGCCACGGGGCCGCCGACGCCGGCCTTGAAGAACGGCAGCATCTTGGCGAGCGCCCCACCGTCGGCGTCCAGGACGACGCCCTGGCGCATCCGCACGACGCGCACGCCGTGCTCGGCGGCGGCCTCGGCCGCGCGCTCCCAGCGGACGCAGACGTCGGCGAGCCAGTCGCGTCCCGCGGGGGCGGTCTCGTCGACGATCTCGTCGCCGTGGGGGCCATAGAAGTTCGAGCCCGAGGCGCACACGAGCAGCGCGGGGCGCGGCTGCGCGGCGGCCATTCCCGCGACGAGGTTGCGCGTGCCGATCTCGCGGCTGTCGCGGATCTCGCGCTTCGCGCTGTCGGTCCAGCGCTGGGCAATGTCCTCGCCGGCGAGGTGCACGACGGCGTCGCGGCCGGCAAGCGCCTCCTCAGGCGCGGGCCGGCGCTGCAGGTCCCACTCGTGCGCCTCGACGCCGAGCCGCTGCTCGGCCTGGCGCGGGTTGCGCGACAGGACGGTGACCTCGTCGCCACGCGCCTTCAGCGCGGCCACGAGCGGCGTTCCGATGCGCCCGCTGGCGCCGGTGACGGTGACCTTCATGGGCGGGAAGGTAGACGAAACAGCATCGATGACAGAACGGGGGAGCGGATCCTGGCGGCACCGGTCTCCGCCGAGGGGGTCGGGCCCAAAACGTCCGACATGCTGACGTTTCGGGCCCAACCCCCTCCGCGGCTGCGTCTACCGGCCGCGAACTACCCGCCTTCCGATCGATGCTGTTCGTCGGGCACCGCCAGCGCGTGGTCGTTCTCGCCGGCCTCCGCGATCGGCCCGGGGCCGTCGAGGTTCGTCACCGCGAGCCCGAGCTCCTCCATGAGCGCCGCGAAGCGCTCGTTCGTGCCGTGCAGCTCGCAGATGACGCTCGTCGCGCCCCCGGCCAGCATCCCCCGCATGCCCTCCAGGACCTCCAGCTCCGCGCCCTCGACGTCGATCTTCACGACGTCGGGGACCGCCGGCAGCTCGCCCGCTTCGAGCAGGTCGTCGAGTGCCACGGTGCGCACGAGCGAGCGGTCTGACTCGAGCGGGTGCTCGCCGACGCTCGCCAGGCGGGTCCAGAGGGTGTCGGCGACCGTGATGAGCTCCGCCTCTCCCGAACGAGCGGCCGCGGCGGCCTCGATCGTCCGCACGTTGGCAAAGCCGTTGAGCGTGGCGTTGCGCTCGATCGCGCGCGCGTTCTCTGGCACCGGCTCGACGGCCACGACCGATCCCGCCGGCCCGACGAGGCGCGCGGCGATGATCGTGAGGTAGCCGACGTGCGCGCCGACGTCCACGAGCGTCCCGCCGGGCGGCAGGCAGCGGCGCAGCGCCTCCTGCACCTGCGTCTCGTGCAGGCCGCGCAGGACGCCGCCGGCCTGCGCGCTGGAGAGCGAGAGCGAGCCGGCGGCGAGGCGCAGACCGTGGCCCGCGCCGAACGGGATCGTGTACGTGCCGCCCCGCACGATCCGCCCGCCCGGCCCGCCTTCGAGCCGCGCGAGCTGCTGCACCGACAGCACGTTGGTCAGCGCGCGCGCCACTCGGGTGCGCGCGCGCGAGAGGTCCCTGCGGCGGCTCAATCGAGCTCGCGGTAGTAGATGAGCTGGCCGGCCTCGCCCCGCCCGGCCGCCTCCGTGAAGACGAACAGCGACACGAAGAGCGCACGCTTGCCCGCGGGCGAGATGAGCTCGGTCACCGTCGGGGCGCCGAACGACCGGCTCTCCCTCGGGGTCTTGATCTCGAGCGGCACCGCGCTGCGCCGCCGCGGGTCGACGAGGAAGATGCGCCACGAGCTCCAGTCGCGCGGCACGTACTCGGCTTCCTGCAGCAGGAGCCGGACGCCGTTGAGATAGATCTCGTCGCGATCGCCGATGCTGCCGGTCGGGGACGCCGAGAAGCCGCTGTGCCGCAGCCTGGCGCGCAGGAAGCGACGGTCGAGCTTCGGCTCGGCGTGCGCCTTCCACGTGCTGAAGTTCTTCAGGAGCCCGATCGCCTGGCGGTCGGAGTCCGGCCGCTTGCGCAGTGACTTGAAGTAGTGCAGGCCGACCCGGATCAGCGAGCGCGAGAGCTGCCCGCCGGTCAGCTTCGCGGCGATGATGTGCGGCGTGCCCTCGGAGATCTTCGACAGCCGGCGCGGCACCGAGATCTGACGGCTCCACCGGCCCGCGAGCAGATCGTCGAGGTTGTTGTAGTAGCGGAAGCGCAGGCGGATCCGGTTCAGCGGGTTGTAGAGCGGATCGAGCTGGCTGATGAGCAGCGGCCGGTCGAGGAGGTCCGAGATCGCGTACTTCTCGTAGGCGACGAGAAAGCCGCCGTCCGGGAGCGCTCGGATCGTCGCGTGCGAGCCGTCGTTGTCGAGCACGGCCGAGTGCTTCCAGTTCATGAGGTCGGTCGACGTCGCGACGTGGATGTCGTACTGCCCGTTGCCGGCCGCGTGGTAGACGCCGATGTAGCGGCCGGCGGCGGGCACGACCTTGAGCGTGTCGAGCGACCTGCCGTGGTTGTCCAGCGCGGCGAAGCGGTGCTTGGTGCTCGTGATGCCGGGGCCCTCGACGGCGTCCTTCAGCAGCGCGCGCGCGGCGGCGCGCTGCTGCGGGCCGGGCGCGGCGGCAACGGGGGACGCGAGCGCCGCCGTCAGCAGCGCCACCAGGCACAGCGTCGCCGCGGCGATCCGCGGCGGGGACGTCACGCCACGTCCGCGTCCCATTCGGCGATGGCGCGGATCTCCAGCAGCCGCTTCGGCCCGATGCCCGGGACGTCGGAGATCGTGCCGTCGGCGAGGATCGCGCGTAGCGCGTGCATCCCGCCGATGCCGGCCTTCGCCAGCAGCTCGCGCGTCCGGGGACGCAGGTCGCCGAACGCGTCTTGAGTGAGCAGCGGGAGCGAATGCAGATTGCCCCGGCGCGCCGCGATCTCCTCGGCGGTCGCCGTCGGGATGTTGGCCAGCCGGCGATCCGACCCGTCCGCGGCGCGGATGACGTCGAGGATGGCGTGCCAGCAGTCGGCGGCCGAACGCGAGTGGTAGTGCCCGATCCATCCCGTCTTCCACGCGTTCTCCGACCGATCGCCGTTGCCGTTCAGCGTCACGAACGGCTCGTCGTTGCCGATCATCTCACCACACAGGTTGCAGGTGTAGGTGATGCTCATGTCTGGTCTTCCATGCCGTGCGCCACGGATCCGATTGCCACACGCACGGTACCGAACGGCTCGGACCGCGGGGAAGGTAAGCCCCGGGCCGCCGGAGCGGACGGACGGCGGCTCGCGAACCGCCCTCGTTAGGGTGGCGGCCGATGGCCGCACGTCCCGACGAGCTCTACCTGATCGACGGCAACTCGCTCGTGTATCGCGCGTTCTTCGCGCTGCCCGAGTCGATCGCGACCTCGACGGGCTTCCCCACGAACGCGATCTTCGGGTTCGCCTCGATGCTCGTGAAGATCCTCACCGAGCACGGGACGAAGCCGACGGTGGTCGTGTGGGACGCGGGCGCCAGCGGCCGCAAGGAGGTCTACCCCGACTACAAGGCGCAGCGCACGACGCGGCCCGACCTGCTCAAGGAGCAATGGCCCCACTTCGAGCCGCTCGTCGAGGCCTTCGGCTACACGAACGTGCGCCTCGACGGCTTCGAGGCCGACGACGTCATCGCGACGCTCGCCGAGCGCGCGCGCGAGCAGGGGATCCCGGTGGTGATCGTCACCGGCGACCGCGACGCCTTCCAGCTCATCGATCCCGGCGGGCTCGTCACGGTCATGGCCACGGCGCGCGGGATCACCGACACGAAGCTCTACGACCACCAGGCGGTGATCGATCGCTACGGGATCGGGCCCGAGCTGATCCCCGACTTCTACGGGCTCAAGGGCGATACGAGCGACAACATCCCGGGCGTCCCGGGGATCGGCGACAAGACCGCCGCGCAGCTCCTGCAGCAGTTCGGCGATCTCGAGACGGTGCTTGGCTCGATCGACGAGATCTCGGGTGCCAAGCGCAAGCAGAACCTCGTCAACCACGCCGAGGACGCGCGCGTGTCGAAGGTCCTGGCGACGATGCGCCGCGACCTGCCGGTCGATCTCGACGTCGTCGAGGAGGCCGGGCGCGAGCCGGACCGCTCGCGGCTGCGCGACGTCTTCCGCGAGTTCGAGCTGCGCGACCCGCTGCGCCGGCTGGAGGAGTTCCTCGGCGCCGACGAGGCCGCGCCCGCGCCCGAGGCCGCGACGACGGTCAGCGCGCCGGTGCGGGCGGGGACGGTGTCCGAGGT
>JBOGYT010000116.1:0-7762 GCA_050696955.1 Solirubrobacteraceae bacterium
GGCGCCGCCCGCCGCGGCGCGGCGGATCGCCTCGCAGTCCTCGGGCCCGCGGAACGGGTGCACGCCGGCCAGGTCGATGCCGGGGATCGGCGGCATGAGCGGCTGCGATCCCGTCGCCAGCACGAGCTGGCCGTAATCGCGCTCCTCGAGATCGTCGAGGCCGAGGACGCCGCGCTCGGTGTCGACCCACGTCACGGTCCGGCCGACGAGGAGCTCGACGTCGTGGTCGGCGTACCACTCCGCCGGGCGCAGCTGCAGCGTCTGCGGGTCCTCGCCCGAGACGAGGATCTCCGACAGCCGGACGCGGTCGTACGGCGCGCTCGGCTCGCCGCACACGAGCGTGATCGCGACCTCCCGATCGCGATCACGCACCGCCTCACAGACCGCCTGGCCGGCGATGCCGCCGCCGACGATGACGATCCCAGCGCTCATACGGCGCTCATATCGACGCGTGGGCCAGGCTCGGCACGCGATCCGTGGCGAAGCTCTTGCGCAGGTAGAAGAACCACGTCATCCCGGCGAAGACGACGTAGGCGAAGAGGAACACCCACAAGGCCGGGATCGACCAGTCGGCCATCGACTGGGCGACGGCGACCTTCTCGGCCGGAGTGGTCGCGGCCTTGACCGCGGCCGAGACCCCGAGGCTCGCCTCGCGGAAGACGACCTGGATGAGGAAGCCGCCGAACGCGCCGATCGCGCCGGCGATGCCGATCACGGCCGCCGCCTGGTGCTTGAAGTCAAGCGCCGTCTTCTTCGGATCGAGGCCGTTCTCGGAGGCTTCCTTGCGGCCGAGCTCGGCGAAGATCGACGGAATCATCCGGTACGTCGACCCGTTGCCCATGCCGGCGAGCAGGAAGATCGCCATGAACGACGCGAAGAAGATCTCGAAGCTGTGCTGGTTGACGCCGATGATCGCCGTGAGCGTGAACAGCGCCTCGCCCGCGAACACGCAGAGCGTGACCCGCGCGCCGCCCTTGCGGTCCGACAGCCAGCCGCCGAGCGGCCGCGCGATCGATCCGATGAGCGCGCCCAGGAAGCCCAGCCCGGCGAGGTACGTCGCGATGAACGGATGCGCGCCCAGGAACTCCGGGAACGTGTTCTTGATGACGAGCGGCAGCGCGAAGGCGTAGCCGATGAACGAGCCGAACGTGCCGATGTACAGCAGCGACATGATCCACGTCTGGCCGTGCCCGAGCGATCTCGTGTACGACCGGGCGTCGGTCTTCGCGTCGGTGATGCTGTCCATGTAGCGCCAGGCGAAGAACGCCGCGACGACGATGAACGGCAGCCACATGAGGCCGGCGTAGGCGAGGTTCACCTCGTGGACGGGCAGCTTCACGGCCGCCGCGGGCACGCCGATGATGATCACGAGCGGGACGAGCAGCTGCGCGACCGCGACCCCGAGGTTGCCGCCGGCGGCGTTCAGGCCGAGCGCGGCGCCCTTGTGGCGGTCGGGATAGAAGAACGAGATGTTGGCCATCGACGAGGAGAAGTTGCCGCCGCCGAAGCCCGCCGTCGCCGCGCAGAGCGCGAGCACCCACATCTGCGTGCTGTGGCTCTGCTCTAGCAGCCAGCCGCTGGGCACGAGGAAGGCGAGCAGCAGCACCGGGATCAGCAGCAGCGTGGCGCTGATCGTCGTCCATGTGCGCCCGCCGAATCGCGGCACCGCGAACGTGTAGGGAATCCGCAGCGTCGAGCCGACGAGGTTCGGCAGCGCGATGAGCAGGAATTGTTCTGACAGCGACAGCGTGAAGCCGGCGTTGGCGAGGTTGATGACGACGATCGTCCACAGCACCCAGACGCTGAAGCCGAGGTTCTCGGCGAAGATCGAGATGATCAGGTTCTTCTTGGCGACCTTCTTGCCGCCGGACTCCCAGAACTGCTCGTCCTCCGGGTCCCAGTCATCGATCCAGCGCCCTCTCGAACTGGCGCTGATGGGTTCTGCCGACGTGCTCATGTGACCTCCGAAAGGCGTAGACGTCCTCGTTGACGTGACCCTCCCAGCGCGCGGTTTCGGTCCCGTGTGCGCAATGTGTCCAGTAGGTGACGCGCGGTTTGCGGTCAGGTGACGGGCGGCTTGCCGCAGCGTTGCCGCGGGTAGTGCCTCGGCCATGAGCGGCAGGGTGTTGACCATCACCGCAACCGTCGTCGCGCTCGTGCTCATCTTCGTGGCGGTCGTGTTCGCGGTCGACGCGTCGCGCGACGACGAGATCGCCGAGGGCATCCGGATCGGCGCGGTCGACGTCGGCGGGATGAAGGCGGACGAGGCGCGCGCGCGGATCGAGCGGGAGCTCGGCGCTGACGTGCGCCGGCGGGTGAGGCTTCGCTACCGCGCCGAGCGCTACGTGCTGCGTCCCGACGTGGCGCAGGCGCGGCTCGACGTCGAGGGCACCGTCGAAGCCGCTCGCCGCAAGGGGCGCGACGGCTCGAGCGCCTTCGGCCGCTTCTTCGGCGGCGGCGACGTGAAGGCGACGGTGGCGCCGAAGATCACATACTCGCGCGGTGCCGTCGAGGCTTTCGTCGGCCGCATCGCCAAGCGCGTGGACGAGCCGGCACGCGACGCCGACATCGACATCCACGACGGCAAGCTGAGCCGCCAGAAGGCGCGCAACGGCGTCAGCGTCAAGCGCGGCGAGCTCCTCGCGGCGCTCGTCAAGCGCATGACCGGCGCGCGGCAGAAGGGCGACGTCGAGGTCCCGGTCAAGATCACCGAGCGGCCGGACCTGACGCTCGCCGACCTCGCCAAGCGCTATCCGATCGTCATCGCCGTCGATCGCGACGCCAAGGAGCTGCGTCTCTACAAGAAGCTGGGGCTCGAGCAGCGCTACGACATCGCCGTCGGCCAGGGCGGCTTTGACACCGCGGCCGGCCGCTACAAGATCGAGGAGAAGGTCGTCAACCCGCCCTGGCATGCGCCCAACAGCGAGTGGGCGGGAGAGCTCGCCGGCAAGACGATCCCGCCCGGCGATCCGCGCAACCCGCTCGAGGCCCGCTGGATGGGCTTCCACGACGGGCAGGGCATCCACGGCACGGCGGACATCGCCTCGCTCGGAACCGCGGCGTCGCACGGCTGCATCCGCATGTCCGTCCCGGCGGTCAAGCGACTCTTCCGGGAGGTGAAGGTCGGAACTCCGCTGTTCTTGCAGTGAGGCGCTCGGGGGTCATCGGATCGGCACGACCCGCTTCGAGCGTCCCGCGATGTGGATCGTGCGGCTGCGTGATGGTCCGCGGGCGCGCACGACGGTGAAGTCGGGGTGGCGCACGTAGGTGGGCAGGTAACGCACGCGCACGGCCCGGACGCCTGATCCGCTCACGCGCAGGTCGAGCATGGCGATGAGCCCGTCCTGGGAGCTGGCGGGGCAGCACGCCGCGGTCTGATTGGACAGCAGGTTGCCCTCGCCATAGACCACCGGCTTGCCGTGTATCCAGCGGATCGGCTGGACGACGTGGACGTGCTGGCCGACGACCGCGGTGATGGCTTTGGAGCGGGTGACGGTGCGGGCGAGCGATTGCTGCGCGCGGGTTGGGTCGTGGCGGTATTCCGCCCCCCAATGGAGGTTGACGATCACCGCGTCGGCTCCCGCGCGGCGAGCTCGCTGCGCGTCACGCACGATCCTGCCGGCGCGGGCGAGGTTGAGCGTCCATGCGTGTGCGATCGGCTGGCCGTTGGTGAGCGCCGTGTACGCCAGGAACGCCACCTGCACGCCCTTCGCCTTCAGGATTGTGATTCGCCGCGCTTGCGCTCGAGACCGGTAGGAGCCGGCGTGGCGCACCCCGGCGCGGTCGAGTGCGTCAAGCGTCGTCTTCACGCCGGGCTGACCGGCGTCGAGCGTGTGGTTGGAGGCGGTGCTGCACGCGTCCCAGCCGGTCGCGCGGATCGCGCCGGCGAGCGCAACCGGCGTGCGGAAGCTCGGATAGCCGCGGGGTGGGCCATGGGACAGCGGGGTCTCCATGTGACAGAGCGCGAGATCCGCACCGGCGATCACCGGCCTGATCGCCCTCAGCATCGGGCGAAATTCGTACCGCTGACCGCCACCGTAGGCGAGCGCCCGTCTGAACACCGGCCCGTGGATCAGAAAGTCCCCGCTGGCGGCAACCGTCAAGCGCGTTCCCTCAAGGGGCTCTCCAGCCGAGCTCGGCGACGCAACGAGCAGCCCGACGGCAACAGCCACGACCGTCACTCGCGTTGCCCGATTCACCACCGAGACGGTACGCCCACTCCCAGGATTTCACCTTGCGGGTCAGGCGTCGGCGTCGGCGTGACCGGCCTGTGCGAGCGCGCGACGTGCGCGCATGTGCGGCAGCGGGTCCAGTGGGTGGCGTCTCAGCCGGCCGGCGGCCAGTCGCGGTATCACTCGGGTGAAGAACGTGCCCACGTCGAAGGCTTGGCGCACGGCGCTGACGTACGGGCGCGGGATGCCGGAACGGATCAGCCCCTGGCTGACGTCGACCAGGTCCGCGCGACGGAAGCCGTCGGCCAGATGTGCGTGACCGCCCTTGTACGTCGTGGGGACGGTGGTGCTCGGCGATCACGACCGCGAGCTCCGGCGACCACGACTGGCGACCGGTCCGCGTCAGCCAGGCATCCTGGGCGCGAATCGACGAAGCGAGGTGGTCGAGCCCGCTGAACGCGTCGAGGTCGTGAAAGGCCGCCGCGATGGCGAGCTTGTCATCGCGATCGTCGCCATCGGGCACGATCGCGCGCGCGAAGTTGAACACGCGGAGACGTGACCGCGATAGCCGCGGTGCCGCGGTAGCCGTTGTCATCGCCGCCGGCGTGGTCGCGGTGATCTCCTCGATCAGCGGGTGGGTGTGGATGATCTCGGGCGTTGTGGTCACTCAATGACTCAGGTCGTCTGCTCCGAGTCGTGTGACGCGGAACCTGGTGCCGGCGAGGAGCTCGACGTTCGGCCGTCCCTCGGGATCCGCCTGTGCCCCGCGGTCAACATCGTCCGAACCGATCACCTTGACGATCGCCGGATACCTGACGCCTGCGAGGAACGGCTGCTCGACCGCCGGCTGGGGCAGCGGGTCGCTCAGGCGCGCAACGGTTCCGGTCTGGTGGCCGTCGGTGCGGATGATCCAACCAATGGCCAGCTCCATCGTGGCGGTCTGGTTGGCGCTGGCGACGAGTTGCCGGCCGGGCGGGATGCCACCGGCGGCTTGCTTGCGTACGGGAAAGACGATCGTGCCGAGCTCCTGCGTCGGTTCTCCGCGCGCGGGCAGGCCGCGGTACAGACCAGCGTCGCCCGTGCCCGGCCTTGCGGTGAACGAGCCCCGCGCGCCCGGAGCCGTCAGCTCGCCGGTCGCCTCGCCGTCGCGGAAGCTGACCGTGCCGACGCGCCGTCCGCGCCGATTCGTGAGTGTCGCCTTGCCGTGTCTGCGATCTCGCTCTCGACGAGCCAGGCCGAGAAGTTCGTGTCGTCGCAGAGATAGCCCGCGACCTTCTGGCCGTCGGTGACCAGGGCGATGTCGGTGTCCGAGCCCTGCACATCGCCGACGAACGTTCCCGGCGTCGGAGCGGCGGCTTCCCCGCCTCCGTCGTCCCCGCCACAACCGACGAAGCCCATCGCCAAGGCGACGAGGGCCACGCGGGTCACGAACATCCGGTCACCGATGCGAGGCTGCGCGGGCCGGCGGGTCAGCGCTCCTCCGCCGGCGCCGGGCGAGCTCCGCGGACAGGTCGATCGACCGCATCTCGGTCGCGCTGGGCAGCTTGTCCAGCACTTCGCGGACGACGGCTGCGACGTCACGCTCGTCGTGACCGAAGTCGAGCAGCAGCGAGTGTAGGGCCGTGTGGGTGATCTTGAGCTGCGCCGGTGTCAGCTCGAGCCGGAACGGGATCTCAGCGGGACCATGCGCGGCGTCGTTCATGGCTACCCCTCCTTCAGTTTGTGACAAAAGTGGCTTGCCAGCCACTCTACGCGCTCTGGCACGGATCGGTCCAGGCCGGCCGGCCGCGCGCGATCGTCATCGCCACGAGCGGCACGCCGGGCCGGTAGACGAGGTGCGCGTATGACGGCGCGTCGAGCAGCACCGCGTCGGCGCGCGCGCCTGGCGCCAGATGGCCGATGTCCGTGCGCCGCAGCGCCCGCGCGCCGCCGAGCGTGGCCGCGGTGACAGCCTCCTCGGCGGTCATCCGCATGTCGCGCACGGCGAGCGCGATGCACAACGCCATCGAGGTCGTGTAGCTCGAGCCCGGGTTGCAGTTCGTTGCCAGCGCGACGCTGACGCCCGCGTCGATCGCGCGGCGCGCGTCGGGATAGGGCTGGCGCGTGGAGAAGTCGGTCGCCGGGAGGAACGTGGCGACGGTGTCGCTGCCCGCGAGCGCGTCGATGTCGACATCGGAGAGGTAGGTGCAGTGGTCGGCCGACGCGGCGCCCAGCTCGACGCCGAGCTGCACTCCGGGCCCGGGTCCGAGCTGGTTTGCGTGGATGCGCAGCCCGAGCCCGGCGTCGCGGCCTGCCGCCAGCACCGCGCGCGACTGGTCGGCGTCGAAGGCGCCGCGCTCGCAGAACACGTCGACCCAGCGCGCATGCGGCGCGCAGGCCGCGAGCATCTCGCCGCAGACGAGCGCGACGTACTCGTCGGGATCGCTGCCGCGGGGCACGACGTGCGCTCCGAGAAAGGTGACGTCGTCGGTGAACGTCGCCGCGACCTCGCACGAGCGCCGCTCGCCGGCGACGGCGAGGGCGTAACCGGACTTGATCTCGACGTGCGTGATCCCGGCGCGCAGTGCCTCGCGGCGCCGCGCGTCGGCCAGCGCGTGCAGCTGCTCGGTGCTCGCCGCGCGCGTCGCGGCGACCGTCTCGAGGATGCCGCCCGCGGCGTACGGCGCGCCCGCCATCCGCGCGGCGAACTCGTCCCCGCGCTCGCCTGCGAAGACGAGATGCGTGTGGCTGTCGACGAAGCCCGGGATGACGCAGCGCCCGGCGGCGTCGATGCGCTCGTCGGCAGCCGCGCCCGCCGGCTCGACCGCGACGACGCGCTCGCCGTCGAGCACGAGCGCCGCGTCGCGGACCGTGCCCAGCTGCGGGTCGTTGGTGACGAGCAGTCCGATGTTGTCGATGGCGAGCGTGCTCACGGCAGCGCCTCCCGCAGCGCGTTCGCGACGTCGATCGACACGTGCGCGCCATCGCGCACGACCCAGCGCCCGCCGACCATGACGTCGCGCACGTCGGCGGCGCTCGCGCAGAAGACGGCCGCCGCCGGCGGCGTCCCCGCGAGCCGCACGGAGTCAAGCGCGATCGTCGCCAGATCGGCGAGCCCGCCGGCCGCGATCCGCCCGCCGTCGGGCATGCCGAGGCTCGCGTAGCCGCCCGCCGTCGCGGCATGCAGCAGCTCCGCGGCGCTATGGCGTCCGCGCTCCCCGCAGGCCAGGCGCTCGTCGAGCTCGACCGCGCGCGCCTCCTCGAGGAGGTCGATCACGGCGTGGCTGTCGCTGCCCAGGCACAGCGGTGAGGCCAGCGCGCGGGCCGGGCCGATCCCGTCGGCAAGGTCGCGCTCGGTCGTCGCGCACATGCAGACCGCGGTGGCGCCGAGCCGTTCGATGTCGCCGTCGGTGAGGTGGGTCGCGTGGACCATGCAGCAGCCGGTGCCGAGCGCGCCGTGCTCGTCGAGCAGCTCCGCCGGGGTGCGGCCGTGCGCGGCCAGGCACGCGTCGTTCTCGGCGCGCTGCTCGGAGAGGTGTACGTGCAACGGTGCCTCGACGGCCGCTGCCCAGTCCACGATGGCCGGGATCTGATCGGCCGGTACGGCGCGC
>JBOGYT010000117.1:0-3630 GCA_050696955.1 Solirubrobacteraceae bacterium
CGGCGAGCGCGCGCGCCGCTGCCGGGTAGCTCGGCAGCCGGGTCAGGACGCCGACGCGGTCGCGGATGAAGCTGTCGGTCAGCGGCCGGTAGCAGTACAGCGGCGTGTCGCGGCGCCGGCCGCGCGTCTCGATGAGCTCGAAGGCGACCTCGGCGCCGTCCTCGGTCTCGCTGGCGAGCTGCCAGGCAGCCTCCTCGGCGAACGCGCTGAGCGCTTCATGCAGTGGACGTTGTCGCATCGCCGGACGCGTTCGCGCCCCGGTCGCGTGCTCCTGCTCGCTGCATCAGGACCTGCGCGCGCGCAGGATCACGTCGTGGCTCGTGACGACCATCCCGAGCCGCTCGCCGAGGCCCTCGATCGCGCGCTCGAGCTCGGCGTCCTCGAACGGCACGACGTTCCCGGAATCCTCGAGGACGATGTGGTGATGATGGTCGCCCGAGGGATCGACCGGCTCGTAGCGAGCGATGCCGTCGGCGTCGAAGCGGCGCACGAGCCCGAGCTCGTGCAGCGTCTCCAGCGCACGGTAGACCGTCGCCGTCGAGCCGCGGCTGCCGTCGGCGCGCAGCTGGTCGGAGATGTCCTGCGCGCTGAGCAGGCAGCTCTGGCGGCCGAGCAGCTCGACGACCGCGCTGCGACCGGCGCTCGCGCGCAGGCCGGCTCCCCGCAGCACGAGCTGGCTGTGCTCCAACCAGCGTTTGCGGGCAGCGCTGTCCACGCGCCTATCGTGCCATGCGGCGTGGATCCCGACGCCGACGGGTAGGGTCGTGCGCACACATGCAAGCGCCCGACGTCTCGCGGACGCCGGACGCCTCGCACACAAAGCACGACCGGCGCATGGCATCGCTGGACGGCTTGCGCGGCCTGGCCGCGCTGTCGATCTTCCTGTTCCATGTCTGGCTGTACACGATGCCCGCGCCGGTGGCGTCGGATCGCTCGACTTTCGGGGACTACGCAGCGCACGAGCTGCGGCTCGGCGTCGTCGTGTTCTTCGTGTTGTCGGGCTTCCTGCTGTCACGACCCTGGTTCGGAGCGGCCCTCGACGGCCGTCGCCCACCCGACCTGCGCCGCTTCGTCCGCGCGCGCGTCGTCCGCATCGCGCCCGCCTACTACGTCGCGCTGATCGGCTCGATCGCGCTGCTGTGGGGGCTCGCCGGGACCCCCGGGCTGCGCCTGCCGCCCGCCCACGAGCTGCCGCTGTTCTTCGGCTTCGCCCAGAACCTCTCCCCCGGCACCGTGCTGAAGCTCAACCCGCCGATGTGGTCGCTGGCGGTCGAGGTGACCTTCTACGCGCTGCTGCCGCTCGTCGGCTGGCTCGCGGTCCGGCTGCCGCCTCGCCGCCGCGCCCAGGCGCTCGTGCCGCTCGCCCTCATCGCGCTCGGGCTGCTCTTCAACTGGGCGATCGCCGGACGCGGCCTCGGGATGACGTTCTCCAAGTCGCTGCCCGCGATGGTGCCGTACTTCGCGCTGGGCATGCTCGCGGCGATCGCGCTGAACCGGCGGACGGTCGGCGCCGGCGCCCGGCGCGGTCTGATCGCCGGCGGACTCGTTCTCGTCGCCGCGGACGCGGCCCTGAAGTCTGCGGTCCCCGCAGGCGTCGGCGGCCTGCCGGCGACCGAGCTCGCGCACTCGTTCGTCATCTTCCGCGACCTGCCCGCGGCGGCCGGGTTCGCGCTGCTCGTCACCGGCCTCGCGGCCGCGCCGCGCAGCCCGATCCTCGGCGGTCGCATCATGCGCGGGCTCGGCGCGATCTCCTACCCGCTGTACCTGTGGCACGTGCCGGTGCTGCTGGCGCTGCGCGGCCACGGATTGCTGCCGCTCGACCCGCTCCTCGCGCTCCTCGTCGCGACCGGGCCCGTGGTCGCGATCTCGACGGTCAGCTGGATCGTCGTCGAGCAGCCCTTCCTGCGCTGGTCGGCGCAGCGCGACGAGCGCAAGCGCGCGGCGGCGTCAGGCCGCGGCGGCGTCGACCGGCACGCCGGTCGAGCTGAGGTTGGCGCAGTCCGCGCCTAGCCAGCGCGAACCGTAGGTCCGCATGTCATCGATGATCGGCAGCAGCGCGCGGCCCTTCTCGGTGAGCTGATACTCGACCCGGGGCGGCACCTCGGGGAACGTGTCGCGCTCGACGATGCCCTCTTCCTCGAGCGCGCGTAGACGCAACGACAGCGTGCGCGGGCTGATGCCCCGCAGCGAGCGCTCGAGCTCGCAGAAGCGCGAGCGGCCTTCCGACAGATCACGTATGAGGAGGAGAGTCCACTTGCCGCAGACGATCTCGGCCGTACGGCAGACCGGACATGTGTCGTCCATGGCGCAAGACTTTACCAAGTGAAGCGAGGCGCGCCATGGCGCGTTGCCGCGCGGAGCCGAACGCCGGCCCTAGTGCGTCAGGGTGACGCGGCCCTCCGACGGCTGCACGAGCACCCAGCCCTGCCCGCCGAACGCCATCTGGAAGGTCTCTCCCGAGCCGAGCCCGACAAGGCTCTTGAGCTTGATGTCGGTCTTCAGCGAGGTCGTCACTGCGGCGGACCAGGCGACCGCGGCCTGGGCGTCTGCGAACGTCGGCGCCTGCGCGACGTCGAGCCGCACCGGCGGCCCGTCCGTGAGCACCGCGACGCAGCCGGTGCCCTCGAGCTTCGTGTTGAACAGCCCGCCGCCCATCATGCCGCTGACGCTCTTGACCCGCTCGATGTCCCAGTCGATGCCATGGTCGAACGCGAGCACGTTGCGCCCGTTGACCGTGATCCGGTCGTCCTGGAGCTGGAGCAGGTGGATGTCCTGCGCGCTGTCGGCGAGGAAGACCTCACCCTGGCCGGAGATCGTCATGAGCGACTGGCCCTCTCCGGTGGCGACCTTCTTCATGAGCCGACCGAGTCCGCCACCCGCGTGCTCGAAGGTCACGTCGCCCTGATAGGCGACCATCGAGCCGAGCTTGGCGAGGATCGTCACCTGGTCGAGGCGGACCTTCAGCAGCTTGTGGTTCTGCAACGCGAACGCGTCGGTGGAGGTCGTCTCGCTGAACTGATCGAGGTTCGTCTGCACTGGTCGGCCCTTTCCTTGCGGAGGACCAGTGAGGCTACGCCGCGCGCTTGGCCTCGGCGCTCGCGACGTCGTCCATCGTCGTGCCGCGGCGTCCGTCCGCTGCGAGCAGCAACTTGAAGTCGTGCGGGCTCGTCGCCGCGCGCAGCGCGTGCTCGACGTCGACGCGACCGGCCTTGACGTGGTCGAACAGGGCCTGGTCGAAGGTCTGCATGCCGTAGTAGATGCCCTCGCTGATGACCTCCGTCAGGCGGCCGGTCTGCAGCGGGTCCATGATCATGTCGCGCACCCGGCCGGTCGTTCGCAGGATCTCGCAGGTCGCGACACGACCGCCGTCGGTCGAGCGCACGAGCCGCTGGGAGATGATGCCCTTCAGCGTGCCGGCGAGCATCGCGCGCACCTGCTGGTGCATGTGCGGCGGGAAGAAGTCGATGATGCGGTTCACGGTCTCGGCGGCGTCGACGGTGTGCACCGTCGACAGCACGAGGTGACCGGTCTCGGCCGCGCTCAGCGCGGTGTGGACCGTCTCCTCGTCGCGCATCTCGCCGATGAGGATGACGTCCGGGTCCTGGCGCAGCACGCGCCGCAGCGCGCGCT
>JBOGYT010000118.1:0-8755 GCA_050696955.1 Solirubrobacteraceae bacterium
CCGCCGCGCCGCGCGCGAGCCCGCCGCGCCGCCTCGCTCCCTCGCCCCTTTCATCGATGCAGTTCGATGACCGCGCGGCGTCGCGCTAAGCCCGCCGGAGTGTGACCAACATCACACTGGCTGGCCAGCCAGCCAGTGTCTAGGATGGCGCGCATGCAGGCGGCGATGGTGAGGCTCGACGGGATGCTGCGGCGCCGGAAGTGGCTCGTCCTCGCGACGTGGGTCGTGGTGCTCGTCGCGGCGATGCCGTTCGCGCTGCGCCAGGCCGAGGACCTCACCGGCGGCGGGTTCGCGGTCCCCGGCTCGCAGTCCCAGAACGTGCAGCAGACGCTCGAGCGCGACTTCGAAGCCGCGCAGCGCGCGAAGCTCGCGGTCGTCCTCATCTCGACGCAGGGCGCGAGCGCCGCCGACCGCAGCGCCGCGGTCGACCGGCTGCGCACGGCCGCCGCGAAGACCTCCGACGTCGCCGTCTCCGATGCGGCGATCCGGCGCGCGCAGGCCCGCGCGCAGGACAGCGGCACGCTCATCGTCCCGCTCAGCGTCGACGTCAACGAGTGGAAGGCGGTCGACGTCGCAACCGATCTGCGCGAGGCGCTCGGGATCGGCACGCCACGGGGCTCGGAGGGCGACGTCACGACGCACCTCATCGGCTCGGGCGCGCTCTGGGCGGGCCTTCAGGAGATCTCCAAGAAGGATCTGCAGACAGCCGAGAGCGTGGGCTTTCCGATCGTCGCGCTCATCTTGCTCACGGTCTTCGGATCCCTGGCCGCCGCCGCGCTGCCGCTCGCGCTCGGGGCCGTCTCGGTGCTTATCACCGGCGCGCTGATCTGGCTCGTCTCGCAGTCGATGGAGATGTCGATCTTCACGACGAACATGGCCTCGATGATCGGCATCGGGGTGGCCGTCGACTACTCGCTCTTCGTCCTCGCCCGCTACCGAGAGGAGATCGCGGCCGGCCGCGAAGCCGACGACGCGCGCGCCGCCGCCATGGCGACGTCCGGCATCGCGGTGCTCTTCAGCGGGCTGACCGTCATCGCGTCGCTCGCCGGCCTGCTGCTGGTCGACACGACCGCGCTACGGTCGATGGCGACGGGGGCGATTCTCGTCGTCGCCGTCTCCGTCCTGGCCGCCGCAACGCTCCTGCCGGTTCTGATCACGCTGCTCGGCCGCCGCGCCCATGAGCGCGGGCGCTTCACGGCCGCCGTGACCGGGCTCGCCGCGCACGTGCGCTCGCGCGCGCGGCGGGTGAGTGCCCCGCCGCCGCCACGTCCTCCGTTCTGGGCGCGCTGGACCGAGCGCGTCATGCGCCGCCCGATCCTCTCGCTCCTGGCGGCCGGTAGCGTGCTCGTGCTCATCGCCGTGCCGGCGATCGACATGCGCACCGCCGACAGCGCGCTCAACCAGTTCCCGGCGGGCCACGAGGTGCGCGTCGGCTTCGACGCGGCGGCGGCGCAGGCCGGCCGGGGTGAGACGACGCCCGTCGCGGTCGTGGCACGGCCGTCCGAGGGCAGCGTCAGCGATCCGGCCAACGCCGCGGCGCTGCGCTCCCTCCGCGCGCGGATCGCGACCGACCGCGCGGTGGCGAACGTCGGCGCGCCGATCGCGTCCCGCGACGGGAGGCTCGCGCTGATCTCCGCCACGCCGCGCGCCGACGGCGAGAGCGCCGAGGCGAAGGAGCTCGTCGCCCGCCTGCGCGACAGCCTGCCGGCCGCCGCGCACCGGATGGACATCCAGGTCGGCGGCCCGTCGGCCGGGCTGCTCGACTTCAACGACCGAGTCAGCGGCTCGATGTGGAAGATCGCGCTGTTCGTGCTCGCGCTGAGCTACGTCGTGCTGCTCATCCTGCTGCGCTCGGCCGTGCTGCCGCTCAAGGCGGTCGTCATGAACCTCCTGTCCGTCGGCGCCGGCTACGGGGTCGTCGTCGGGGTCTTCCAGCTCGGCTGGGTCGACGGCTTCCTCGGCTTCCAGTCGCCGGGCTACGTCGACACGATCACGCCCCCGCTCGTGCTCGCGGTCGTCTTCGGCCTGTCGATGGACTACGAGGTGTTCCTCCTCAGCCGCATCCGCGAGCGCTTCTCGGCGACGGGCGACACGCGCGCCGCCGTCGCCGGCGGGCTGGCATCGAGCGCCCGCACGATCACGAGCGCAGCGGTCATCATGTGCGCCGTCTTCGCGACGTTCATCGCGACCGGCGTGCCGTCGATCCAGCAGATCGGCCTGGGCACCGCGGTCGCGATCGCGCTCGACGCGACGCTCGTGCGGCTCGTCATCGTCCCGGCCGCGATGGCGGTCATGGGTCAGTGGAACTGGTGGCTGCCGCGGCCGCTCGAGCGCGTCCTGCCGCACACCGAGGTCGAGCGACTGAAGCCCGCGCTCGCGCCGGCGGATTAGGAAGCGTCCATCAACAACCTGCGGGTTGGTACACCGTCTCGCGGCGCGCGGACCCACCCGATTGCTTGTCGATACCACCGGTATCGACTGCGCAATCGTGCGGTCCCGCGCATCCGCGATCCGGCACCCAGCACCACAGGTTGTTCTCGGACGCTTCCTTAGTCGGTCGGTCGCGGCCCGCGCGCGCCGAACCGCGTGCCGATCGTGACCAGCAGGTGCGCGACCCCGAGGACGATGAAGAACGCGGTCGGCGCGCTCTCACCCGAGAAGCCGAAGAGAAACGGCGACGCGACGAGCACGCCGGCGAAGACGAAGTCGAGCAGGAAGTGGACCGACGTCGGGATCGACGCGACCATTCCCGTCGGTCCCTCGGTGCTCGCCGCGACGGCCAGGACGACGAGGCCGCCCACGATCGACACCGCCGTGGCGGCGCCCGAGTCGAAGCTCAGCAGGAACGGCGCCGCGATGAGGAGCGCTCCGGCGAGATACTCGATGACCCCGTGCACGATGCGGGGGATGGGTCCCTGGCGCAGCATCCGTGGCGAGCCTACCCGCAGGCCCCCGAGCCCAGACCGAGCCGCGCTACGCGAACAATCGCTGCAGCTTCATGAGCACCCGCGGGTCGCCCCACGGCCGCAGCCGGCCCTGCAGGACGAGCCGCGGCGGCGCCGCGCGCTTCGATACGAGCTCGGCGAAGTCGTCGAAGCGCATCCGCAGCCGCACGGTGGGCTTCGTGACGCGGCCCTGCACGGCCGCCTTCTGGCGCCCGTCGAGCTGCAGGTACCACGGGTCGGCGTCGCGGAAGTCCCACTGGATCGTCGTGCCGGACGGCACCTCCTCGCCGCGGGCGTTGACCGCGAGCAGGTTGAACAGGATCTCGACCGTCTCGGGGTCGCGGCCGATCGCGCCGTTGCGCTGGCCGAGCCAGCCGCCGCGCAGCAGCGCCAGCGCGCGCCGGCCGCGCTCGCGCGGCGAGACGTCCATCGGGAACGGGAAGTGCGCGATGTGCTCGAGCGGCAGCCCGACGGCGCGCAGCTTGGCCTCGTTGGAGATCGCGCCCTGCTCGTAGAGGTCCTCGAGCGTGTAGCCGAAGCACTCCGTGTAGGACGCGTCCCAGTTCGGCGGGATCGGCACGCTCAGCGTCCACTGGATGACCTCGCGCATGATGTCGACCATCGCGTCCTGCGTGGGCTGCGGATCGGCCTTGTAGAGGTCGGCGAGGAGCTTCACGCCGAACGCGATGTGGCGCTGCTCGTCCAGCGCGACGTTGCGGATCCCCTCGCGGAAGCCCGGCATGACGTCCATCGCCTCGAGTGACTCCTCGATGAGGTGCTGCCCCGGCTGCGCGAGCGTCCCCTCGACGACGACGTGGTAGAGCGTCACGGCGGCGGCGAGCTTGAGCGGCGAGCGGTCGCGGCGCAGCTCGTCGGCCATCCGGTCCAGGCGGCCGAACGTCATGCGATGGCCCCACGACAGCGCGGGCGTCGTCGCCCGGAGTCCGGTCGCCAGCGACCCGTCGCCGACGCCGGCGACCTCGTGCATGAAGCGATGGAAGAAGACGGCGTGGCGCGCCTCGTCGACCTGCTGCGTCGCGAGGAAGTACTTCTGCTCCTCGAGCGGCGCCGCGTCGATGTACGGCGACAGGTTCTCGGTCACCGAGTCCTCGCCGTGGAAGAACAGCGAGTACAGCCACAGCGCCGAGCGGCGCTGCTCGGGCGTGAACTTCGTCTCCCAGTCGATCCGGTCCTGCGTGAAGTCGATCTCGGTCGCCGACCAGTTGCTGCGCTCCCAGCGGGCGTAGAGATCGGCGTAGTCGATCTGCTCGGTGGCGGCGGGGACGGTCACGGCCATGACTGGATGAACGTTACCGTTCGGCAGCCAGCTTCGGGGACCGCCACGGCGCTGCGAGCCGCGCCGCCAGCACGTCGCCGAGCTCGTCGATCGCCACGCGCTGCTGGGCGAGCGAATCGCGGTCGCGGACGGTAACCGTACGGTCCTCGAGCGTCTGGTGATCGACCGTGACGCACAACGGCGTGCCGATCTCGTCCTGGCGGCGGTAGCGCTTGCCGATCGAGCCGCCCTCGTCGTACTCGGTCTGCATCCGCCCGCGCAGCGCGGCGACGATCTCGCGCGCGACCTCGGGCTGACCGTCCTTGCGCACGAGCGGCAGGACGGCGACCTTCACCGGCGCCAGCCGCGGATGGAGCTTGAGCACCGTCCGCTGACCACCGGCTTCGCCGGCGGTGCCCCCGTCGATCTCCTCCTCGTCGTAGGCGTCGACGAGGAACGCGAGCGTCGCGCGGTCGGCCCCCGCCGCCGGCTCGATGACGTGCGGAACGTAGCGCTCCTTCGTCTGCTGGTCGAAGTACTCGAGCTTCTCGCCGGAGTACCGGGCGTGCTGCGTCAGGTCGAAGTCGCCGCGGTTGGCGATCCCCTCCAGCTCGCTCCAGCGGGCGCCGCCGGCGGAGCCTGCGGAGCCGGTGGCCGGGAAGAGGTACTCGACGTCGGCGGTCTCGCGCGAGTAATGGCTCAGCTCGTCGGCGTCGTGCTCGCGCAGGCGCAGGTGGTCGACGCGGATGCCGAGCTCCGTGTACCAGTCGTGGCGCGCCTGCTTCCAGAACGCGTACCACGTGCCCGCCTCCGCCGGCGGCACGAAGAACTCCATCTCCATCTGCTCGAACTCGCGCGTGCGGAAGACGAAGTTGCCGGGCGTGATCTCGTTGCGAAACGACTTGCCGACCTGCGCGATGCCGAACGGCGGCCGCTTGCGGCTGAACTGCAGCACGTTCTTGAAGTTCACGAAGATGCCCTGCGCCGTCTCGGGCCGCAGGTAGACGGTCGCCGCCGAGTCCTTCACCGGGCCCATCGTCGTCTCGAACATGAGGTTGAAGTCGCGCGCCTCCGTGAGGTCGCACTGCGGCCCCTCGCCCGGCGGCTTGGACGGCTTGCGCGGACACTGCAGCTCGGGCAGGTGATCGGCGCGGAAGCGCTGCCCGCACGTGCGGCAGTCGACCATCGGATCGGTGAAGCCCTCGAGGTGGCCGCTCGCCTCCCACGTGCGCGGATGCTGGAGGATCGCCGAGTCCAGCGCGACGATGTCGTCGCGCTCCTGCAGCATCGCGCGCCACCACTCGCTCTTGACGTTCTGCTTGAGCAGCACGCCGTAGTGGCCGTAGTCGTACGTCGAGCCCAGTCCGCCGTAGATCTCCGACGACGCGAAGATGAAGCCGCGCCGTTTGCAGAGGGCGACGATCTTGTCCATGGTCGCCAGGTCGGGCACGTCACCCCATGCTAGATAATGGGCGGTTCAGTGCCCTTCTACGAGTACCGGCGACCCGACGGAACGACGATCGAGGTCATGCAGAAGATGAGCGACCCGCCGCTCACCGAGGACCCCGAGACCGGGGTGCCGTTGCAGCGCGTCTTTCACCCGATCGCCGTCCACTTCAAGGGCAAGGGCTTCTACAACACCGACTACGGGACCAAGAACCGCCAGCGCGAGCAGGCGGCCGCGGAGGGCGCCAAGAGCGATTCGGCGAAGAGCGACTCCGGCTCGGGCGAGACGAAGTCCGCCGACGCGGCTGCGTCGAGCGGCGAGAAGAAGTCGAGCGAGTCGACGCCGGCGAAGACCTCGGGCGAGACGACGTCCGCGGCCAAGAAGTAGCCGCCCGCGCCGTCAGCCGTCGAGGAAGCGCTGCACCGCCGACTGCTTGGCGGACTCCGGCACGCTGCCGTCGACCGAGCCGAGCACGTTCGTCTCCGGGTTGCCCGCGACGGCGAGCGCCGAGAAGACGCCCAGCAGCGTCGGCCCGCTCATGTCCGAGCGCAGCGCCTTCGGCGCCTGCCAGGAGATGAACGGCAAGCGGATGAACGCCCCCGGCGCCACGAGCCGGCGCCTCATCGCCGCGAAGATCTTCTGCTGGCGCTTGGCGCGGGTGAGGTCGTTCTCGTCGCGCGCGCAGCGGTTCTTGCGCGTGCGGGCGAGCGCGAGCGCCTGGCGGCCGTTGATGCGCGTCTTGCCCGCCTTCAGGCGCAGCGTGTAGCCACCGTTCCTGAAGCCGCCGTTGATGTAGGAGATGACGCAGCCGCCGCGGTAGGTGATGCCGCCCATCGCGTCGATGAGGTCGGGGAAGTCGGCGAAGCTCACGACGACGACGTGGTTGATGTCGACGCCGGTGTAGGCCTCGACGGTCTGGATGGCGAGCGCCGCGCCGCCGATCGCGAACGCCGCGTTGATCTTCTGGCGCCCGGCGCCGGGGATGCTGACGACCGTGTCGCGCGCGATCGACAGGCGGCTGTTCGCGCCGCCGCCGAGCCGCATGAGCATGATCGAGTCCGCGCGCCCGCCGGTCGTCTGCGCGCCCGGCTCGGCGGTGCCCTCCGTGCGCTGATCGGAGCCCAGCACGAGGATGTTGTTCGCCGAGAACGGTGGCGCCCCCGCGCCGCCGAGGAACTGGTCGGCGCCGTCGCCGATCTTGCCCTGCTGGATCTGCGCGCTGATGAGGAACACGACGACGGACAGGGCGATCCAGGCGGCGATCGCGGCCAGCAGCCAGCGCGCGGCGCGTCCCCACGACCATCCGCGCTTCCCGCGGCGTCGTCGCTCCTCGCCCGGCGCACGCGGCGGCTCGCCGCGCAGTCGCGCGAGCTCGTCCCGGTCGTCGGCGCCGCGCTTGAAGAAGGCCCGGCGAGAGCGGTAGACGCGGTACTCGGGCGGGCCTTCAGGGTCCGAGGGCGGCGGCATTCAGCGGTGTATGGTGGCCGATCGTGTCGACCGGCTGCGTAATCGGGGTCGACCTCGGTGGCACGAAGCTCTTGGCCGGCGCGGTCGATCGGGCACTGAACGTCCACCATCGTGCCACCCGCCCGGCCCGCGGCACCGACCAGGCCGCGGTGCTCGACGCCGTGGTCGGAGCGGTGCGCGAGGTTCGCGACGCCATCGAGGGCGAATCGCAGACGGTCGAGGCCGTCGGCTTCGGCATCCCGTGCCTGATCGACCAGGAGCGCGGCGTTGCCGTGATGGCCGTCAACCTCCCGCTCGCGAACCTTCCGTTCCGCGATCTCATGGCCGAGCGGCTCGGGTTGCCGGTCTTCGTTGACAACGACGCGAACGGGGCGATGCTCGCCGAGTGGCGCTTCGGCGCCGCCGCCGGAGCGCGCGACGTCGCGCTGCTGGCGCTCGGCACCGGGATCGGCGGCGGGCTCGTCCTCGGCGGCGTCCAGCAGCGCGGGAGCCAGGGCGCCGGAGCCGAGCTCGGCCACATGGTCGTGCAGGCGGACGGCCCGCGGTGTCAGGGCAACTGCCCGAACCGCGGCTGCCTAGAGGCGATGGCGTCGGGCACCGCGCTCGCGCGCGAGGCGACGAAGATCGCTCGCGGCCGGCCGGACACCGGGCTCGGTCGCGCGCTCGCCTCCGGCCGCGAGATCAACGGGCCGCTCGTGACCGAGCTCGCGCACGACGGCGATCCGGCCGCGATCGACGCGCTGGGCGTCATCGGGCGCTGGCTCGGCGTCGGCATTGCGAACCTCGTGAACATGCTCAACCCGGAGGTCGTCGTCGTCGGCGGGGGCGTGGTGGCGGCCGGCGAGCTGCTGCTCGGACCGGCGCGCGAGGTCGTCGCCGAGCGCGCGCTGTCGCCGTCCAAGGAGCACGTGCGGATCGTGCCTGCGCGCTTCGGCGCGGAGTCGGGAATGCTCGGTGCGGCGGCGCTCGCGCTCGACGGGATCGGGGCGCTGGCATGAGCCAGAGACCACCTGGGGGCCTGCCTGCGGCGGCGACGTCGCCGCCTCCGGCGCCCCTCGGCCGCCTGATCGTCTGCCCGACGCCGATCGGCAACCTCGAGGACGTCACGTTGCGGGTGCTCAGCGCGCTGCGCGACGCCGACGTCGTGGCCTGTGAGGACACGCGCCGCACGCGCGTGCTGCTCGAGCGCTACGGCGTGTCGGCGAAGCTCGTCAGCTACCACGAGCACAACGAGCGCGCGCGGGCGACGCAGCTCGTCGAGCGGATGCAGAAGGGCGACGTCGTCGCGCTCGTGTCCGACGCCGGGACGCCGCTCGTCAGCGATCCGGGCTTCGTGCTCGTGCGGGCGTGCGTCGGGGCGGGCCTGGCCGTCGAGGTGCTGCCGGGGCCGAGCGCGGCGCTGTCGGCGCTCGTCGCGAGCGCGCTGCCCGCCGACACCTGGCGCTTCGTCGGCTATCTCCCGCGCAAGCGCGGCGAGTTCGCGCTGCTCGTGCGCGCGCCCGAGACGATCGTCGGCTTCGAGTCGCCCAACCGCGTCGCCGCCTCGCTGGCGGGGCTCGCGGCGATCGACCCGGCGCGTCCGGTCGCGGTCTGCCGCGAGCTGACGAAGATCCACGAGGA
>JBOGYT010000119.1:0-5924 GCA_050696955.1 Solirubrobacteraceae bacterium
TCTTGAGATGACGTTGGACGTGGAACAGCGAGACGCCGGCGCCGCCGGGCAAGGACGCAGGGAGCATGCAATGGCAGAGCCATTGCTGCGACCGAGGACGCCGCCCGACGGTGATCGGCGTCCGCGGTTCCGCGTTCAATGTTGTCTCAAGGCCCACTAGGGCGTGCGCTGACGCACAAGCCCTTCGCGCACGAGCCGCGTGACGAGCACGAGCCGCCCCGCGTGGTCCAGCGGACCCGGGAGCTCGGCCGCCGTGAAGGGCGCCTGCGCCGCGGCGATGGCGGCGACCGCCTCGTCGGCCTGCGACGGGAAGCGGACCTCCCTGCCCTCGAAGCGCAGCGCGATGCCGGCCGCAGAGCGGTCGACGTCGACGATCACGGTGGGACGGCGCTCGAGCGGGGCGTCGAGCGAGAGGTCGTCGAGCGCCCGCAGCTGCGTGAGCTGGTCGTCGAGGATCGGGCGCCGCCCGTCGACGAAGCGCCGTCGCGCCCGGCTCGCGACCGCGTCGGGTCGCAGTCGCGCCGCGAGCCGCTCGAGCAGGTCGTCCGGCAGCGATCCGTCGGCAGCGAGCATGCGGCGAAACTCGACGTCGTCGGCGCACTCGCTCAGCGCGGCGCGGAGCGCCTCGATGCGACTCGGCGGATGCAGGCCGACCGTGATGTGCAGCGAGTCGCTGTCGGCGGCCGCCGCCTCGTGGGGCCAGCCGCGCGGCAGGTACAGCGTGTCGCCGGCCTGCAGCGTGATGTCGTACAGCGGCTCGCCGAGCTGCTCGGCGCGCGCGGGCGACCAGCGCTGGTTCTTGAGCGGCAGCTCGAACACCGGCTCGTAGATGCGCCAGCGCTTGCGCCCCGAGACCTGCAGGACGAAGACGTCGTGCGTGTCGTGGTGCACGCCGAAGCCCTGCGAGGCGGCCGGCGTGCAGTACGCGTTGGCCTGAACGGGCCAGCCGAGCTCCACCTCCAGGCCGCGGCAGTAGACCGCGGCCGGATGCCAGTGCAGGTGCAGCGCCTGCAGCACGATCGTCGCGCCCCGGGCGTGCTCGTCGGCCACGCGGTCGACGAGCGCCGTCCCGGAGAAGCCGCCCGGGCGCCACGGGATGTCCTTCGTGTACGTGCCGAGCGGCAGCTGCGCGCCGTCCCTGACGAGCCGGAACGCCGGCGTGCGGATCGCGCTTTCGCAGATGAGGCGCTCGACGTCCGCGTCTGCGAGCACCGCGTCGAAGCGCCCGGGCTGCGAGCGCGCGCGGATCAGCGGCCGGCGGTCGCTGTAGTCGTCGAGGAACTGCTCCCGCGTGACCGGATGAAGCGTGAGGTCGAGCGCGCCGGCCGCCAGCTGCGCCGGCGCCTCATCGGTTGCGGCGCTAGGAGTCGTCGCCGGTGTCACTCGTATCCGTTGCGTCGCCGGAGTCGTCGCCGGAGTCGTCGCCCGTATCCGCCGTGTCGCCCGAGTCGTCGCCGGTGTCGGTGCTGTCCGTCGTGTCGCCCGCGTCGTCGCCGGTGTCCCCCGTGTCGTCGACGCCGGCAACCGTCGTGGACTCGAAGCGGTGCGTCTCGACCTCGTCGTCCGTCAGCGTGGCCGGCCCATCGAGTGGATCGCTCATGGAAGCTCCCTAGAGAAATGGTGAGTGGGGTTCTTGATGTACCCAGCGCGCGCGTGTCGCGTGCGTCGAGTTTGTTACGGCGCGAAGAGGCCGAGGTCGGCGGGTCGCGAGCGTCTGCCACGGGCCGCGACGCGCAGCTCGAGAACTGCGACTAGTGAGCCGTGAGACAACGTTGAACGCGTAACCGCGGACGCCGATCGTCGCCATGCGGCGTCCTCAGTCGCGGCAATGGCCCTGCCATTGCACGCTCCCTGTGTCCTTGCCTGGCGACGCCGGCGCCTCGCGCTTCCACGCCCAACGTCACCTCACGACCCACTAGGGCGATCCGCTGCGCGTCAACGGCGCGGTCGACGAACAGCAGCGATAAAGGATTCGGGAGCGGAGCGCGCGGTGGCCGGTCGAGATCGCGGACACCCGGGCGCGCGTTCGCACTTGAGCCGGATATGGCAGCTCACGTGCGAACGCGTTCGCTGCAGGCGTCTCATGAGCCTCGCCCGCGCGCCATCATGCGCCCATGCCGCCCCGCGCACTCGCCGCCGTCGTCGTCTCGTTGCTGATGCCGTTCGCCGTGCTCGCGGTGACGCTCGACCGGTCGCACGACGCCACGGCCGGAGCCCAGCAGGCGGCGCTCCGCCTCGCGCCCGACCCGAACGCCAGGATCCCCACCGGCCCGAAGGCGCTCGCCGGCCTCATGACCGGCGCCGACGTCGCGCTGCGCCGGGCGATCGAGACGTGGCGCACGCAGGGCGACCCGGCGACCGGAGCGCCGCCGGACGACGTCGTTTTCGAGGCGCTGTTCCTGCAGCGCGCGCTGCGCCGACTGTCGCGCCACCCGGCGATCGCCGCGCGCACCCGCGTGCACCTGCCGCCGCGCCTGGCCCGTACGACGCGCGATGTCGTCACGTCACTGCGCGAGCTGCGGCGCCTGGCGGCGGAGTACAGGCCGCGGCCGGACCGCGTGCGCACGGGGCCGCCGCAGCCGATCGGCGTCCTGCTGGGTCACTACCGCGCGGCGCAGATGCGCTTCAAGGTGGGCGCGCACGTGCTCGCCGCGGTGAACTTCGTCGAGTCGGCGTTCGGCCGCCTGCGCAACAACAGCTCCGCCGGCGCCCAGGGTCCGATGCAGTTCATCCCGTCGACGTGGAACGCGTACGGGATGGGCGGCGACGTGCGCGACCCGCGCGACGCGATCATGGGCGCGGCCAACTACCTGCGCGCGTCGGGCGCGCCGAACTACGCGCGCGCGCTGTATGCCTACAACCCGTCGCGGCTGTACGTCCGCGCCGTCCGCCGCTACGCGCGTCTGATCAACCGTGACCGCGCCGCGCTCTACATGCTCTACAGCTGGCAGGTCTTCGTGCGGCTGCCCGGCGGCGGCGAGCGGCGGGTGACCGGGCCGGGGCTGGCGGAGTAGCGGGTGGCGGCGGTTATGCGCCGATGTTCGCGACGAATCCCTGCAACGTCGCGAATGCCGGTTTGGCCGTGTAGTCGTCGCGGAGGAGCCCGTAGCCGTTCTCGAGCTGGCCGGACGCGGTGTTGCCGTCGCGCAGCGCGAACCAGTACAGGTCGCTGACCCCGTAGGTCGCCTTCGTCGCGTCGACTGCGCCGACGATCGCCCTGAGCACCATGTCCTGCGTGGCCGGCGTGCGCGCGGCCGTGGTGGGGTAGCCGGTCTCGCCGAGCACGATCGTCGCGCCGCCGACACCAGCCGCGACCATGTGCTTGTTGCGAGCGGCGTCAAGCGTGCTGCGAATCGTGGCGTCGATCTGCGACGCGGTCGGCACGCTCGTCGACGACGGCGGCGACCAGGTCCCGGGATAGACGTTGACGGCGACGAACCCGACTGCCTGCGTGAAGGCGCTGCCGCCCGCCTGCTTGAGGTTCGCCCACATCGGCTCGGTCGTCGTCGGGTTCGAGCCGGCCGCCCAGTTGAAGCCGATGAGGATGTCCGAGCGGCCCGCGGCGACGACTTCCTGGCGCGCCGCGGGGACCGCGGCCGCGATCTGGTTGATGACCCCCGGGTAGGAGCCGTCGCCCGCGCCGGGGGACATGTTGTTCGGCTCGTTGCCGATCTGGATGTTGACCGTCGTGGACAGCGCGGCGAGCCGGCGCGTCTGGGTGCGCACCCACGCCGCGTAGCCGGCAGCCTTGCTCGAGTCCGCCGGGCGGTAGCGCAGGACGGCCGCGACCTGAAGACCGTTTGCCGCCCACCACGACGCCTCGCTCATGAGGCTGTCGGCGGAGGCGTTGGAGATCCCGTTGTAGTCGCCGTACAGATGCACGACGAACGGGTGGCTGCCCTTGAGCTGCTTCACCGCCGCCATCGACTTGTCGGCGTTCTCGGGGACCGGCGGGGAGACAACGCTCGTCGCGCCGGCCGCGCCCCACGGGTAGATGCCAAAGCGCAGGCGGCCGGTCGCGGGTGGCGGCGGAGTCGTGGTGGGCGGCGGGGTCGTGGTCGTGCTCGGGGGCTTGCGGCGAGCTTCCGACGAGGGTACGACGATCGTGGTCCCAACACCGACGGCAGCGAGCACCAGGACGACAACTGCACGGAGACGACCCATGCCCTGACAGGTCGGGTCGCAGGAGTCGCGGGCCGAGCGCCCCCTTGCGGATTGGACGAACGTTGATCTCGGCCACCGGACGGGTGGACCATCGTACGAGGGGCGGGCCTTGCGCGACAAATCCGGCAGAGGGACAATACCCCGACATGACCTCCGCAGCGCCCACGCGCGTGCTGGTGGTGGCACATCGAACCGCGGCGACGCCCAGGCTGCTCGACGAGATCCGCGCCCGTGCCCGACGGTCCCGGTGCACATTCACCCTGCTGGTGCCGCGTCCGTACTGGGACCCGGACACCGACGAGGCCGCCGCGACGCTCGAACTGGCCCTCCCGCTGCTCGAAGAGGCCGCAGGCGGACACGTGGAAGGGATCGTCGGCGACAACGACCCGTTGGCTGCCATACGGCGCGCGATCCAAGCAGCCGACTTCGACGAGATCATCATCTCCACGCTTCCGGTGCACGTATCGCGCTGGCTGCACCGCGACCTCCCTCACCGCGTGGAGTCGCTCGGCCTGCCTGTCACGGTGATCACCGCCCAGCAGCTCGAGCGCGCGGCGCGGGACGAGAGTTTGAGCACCCTCCGGGGCTGACGTCGAGCGCCGCCGAGGCCTACTGCCGGGTCGGCAGCCTGAGATCGAGTTCGGCGACCACGTGGGTGACGGGGATGTCCAGCTCCTCGCGCAGACGCTCGACGATGCCCGTCTCAAGCCAGTTCGACCTGCCGCGCGGGTAGGTCGAAATCACGACTTCGTCGGCCGCGAACACGCGTAGCTCATCCTCGATCGCGCCCAGCGCGACGTTCGGGTCGCCGACCTTGCCGCTGGCTTCGACCCCCGCATCACCAGCCCATGCGAGTGCGGCCGCGAGACGCTCATGCGCGTGTTGGAGCTCGCTGTCGACGTCCGAGGCGATGTAGCGCACACGCGAGACCAGGATCGGCACCACCACGCGCAACTCGTCCCCGCTCTCGGCGCGACTGCGAAGGATCGCCTCGAGATCCTCGTCCTGCAGCGTGCGGTTGGCAACCACGAGCACCCTGCGTCGCCTCGACGACGCCGCATGACGGCCCGCCGCTGCCGCCTCGCGCAGCGGCCGTCGACGATCGGGGTCCTTGGTTGAGAGCTCCCAGACGAACGCGCCGATCAGGCCACCCGCGAACAGCGCACCGCCGGCGATTGGAGTCGCCAGACCGCCAAGCGCCAACGAAACGCCTGTCAGCCCGGCCCCGCCGACAGCGAGATAGAAGGCATCGGTTTCGTTGCGAATCGGGTTGCGCATCGCGCCTCTGCTCGGCGACCGTCATCGCAACGTAGACGCGCCTGCAAGACATGTCAACGGTTCGCCGCCGCTTACGCCGCGCGTACCAGTGTTACGGCGCGCGACCTGCTCAATTGACGCTGGGCCGGCGTGATGCTTCGCATCCTCGCGGTTGCTGCCCGTGACAGCGATCGGCTGCGCGGTGCTGAACCGGCGGTGGCGATGAACGTGTCACGGCTGACGGCGTTCAACGTGCCGTGGGGCTCGATGACGGTTGGCGTGACCATGAGGGGAGTTGGGATTGCGCTGACACCCGTAACTGTCGCGCGGACGGCGAGCGCGACCAATGGGGCTGGCCCGCCTCTGTGGTGCGGCTAAGTGCTGCCCGCCGGAAGTTCCGTGGAGTTCTCCCGGATGCCCGGCCGTGATCTGACGGCCGACGGTGACCCGCCTCCGTGCTGGTGGCACGGCGGCGGGCGCCGGCGACCGTCAGGCGCGGATCG
>JBOGYT010000120.1:0-7043 GCA_050696955.1 Solirubrobacteraceae bacterium
CTCCACTGCATCTGCTGTCCGCCCTGCTCGACCAGGAGGGCGGCGTCGTCGCGCCCGTGCTCGGCAAGATCGGCGTCGCGCCCGAAGCGCTGCGCGCCGATGTCTCCGCGGCGCTCGACGAGCTGCCCACGCTGAGCAACGAGTCCGAGCCGACGATGTCGGCCGAACTGCTTGCGACCCTACGCGGCGCCGAGCGCGAGATGCGCGAGCTCAAGGACGAGTACGTCTCCGCCGAGCACGTCCTGCTCGCGCTGGCCGGGAATACGGACCCACCCACCCCCGCCGGCCAGGCCCTGCGCGCCGCGGGCGCGACCCGCGCGCGCCTGCTGCAGGCGCTCGCCGACGTGCGCGGCTCGCACCGCGTCACCGACCAGTCGCCGGAGGAGAAGATCCAGGCCCTGGAGCGCTACGGCCGCGACCTCACGGAGGCCGCCGCCGACGGCAAGCTCGATCCGGTCATCGGGCGCGACGACGAGATCCGCCGCGTCATCCAGGTCCTCAGCCGCCGCACGAAGAACAACCCGGTGCTCATCGGCGAGCCCGGCGTCGGCAAGACGGCGATCGTCGAGGGCCTCGCCCAGCGGATCGTCGACGGCGACATCCCCGAGTCCCTGCGCGACCGGCGCGTCATCGCGCTCGACATCGGCTCGCTGCTCGCCGGCTCGAAGTACCGCGGCGAGTTCGAGGAGCGCCTGAAGGCCGTGCTGAAGGAGGTCCAGGACGCGGGCGGCCAGGTCGTGCTGTTCCTCGACGAGCTGCACACGATCGTCGGCGCGGGCGCCGCCGAGGGCGCGGTCGACGCCGCCAACCTGCTCAAGCCGATGCTCGCCCGCGGCGAGCTGCGCGCGGTCGGCGCGACGACGCTCGACGAGTACCGCAAGCACGTCGAGAAGGACGCCGCGCTCGAGCGCCGCTTCCAGCCGGTCCTGGTCGGCGAGCCGTCCGTCGAGGACACGATCGCGATCCTGCGCGGGCTGAAGGAGCGCTACGAGGTCCACCACGGCGTGCGCATCCAGGACTCCGCGACGATCGCCGCCGCGACGCTCAGCCACCGCTACATCGCCGACCGCTTCCTGCCCGACAAGGCGATCGACCTCATCGACGAGTCCGCGTCGCGGCTGCGCATCGAGATCGATTCGCTGCCCGAGGAGATCGACGAGCTCGAGCGCCGCGCGATGCAGCTCGAGATCGAGCTCGAGTCGCTGAAGAAGGAGCGCGACAAGGCGTCCAAGGAGCGCCGCCAGGCGCTGGAGCGCGAGCTCGCCGAGCTGCGCGAGCGCTCGGGCGCGATGAAGGCCCAGTGGCAGGCCGAGAAGGCGAAGATCGACGCGATCAAGGAGCTCAAGGAGCGCCTCGACGTCGCGCACCGCGAGGTCGAGCGCGCCGAGCGCGAGGCCGACCTGCAGCGCGCGGCCGAGCTGCGCTACGGCGAGATCCCCGAGCTCGAGCGCCAGCTCGCCGAGTCCGAGGCGGCATCGGACGGCAACGAAGGCTTCCTCAAGGAGGAGGTCACCGCCGAGGACGTCGCCGAGGTCGTCGCGCGCTGGACGCACATCCCGGTCAGCCGGATGCTGGAGGGCGAGGTCTCCAAGCTCATCCACATGGAGGAGCGCCTGCACCAGCGCGTCGTCGGCCAGGACGAGGCGATCGCCGCGGTGTCGCACGCGCTGCGCCGCTCGCGCGCGGGGCTGTCCGATCCCGACCGGCCGATCGGCGTCTTCCTCTTCCTCGGACCGACGGGCGTCGGCAAGACCGAGCTCGCCCGCGCGCTCGCCGAGTTCATGTTCGACTCGCAGGAGGCGATGGTGCGACTCGACATGTCCGAGTACATGGAGAAGCACTCTGTGTCACGGCTCGTCGGCGCGCCGCCCGGCTACGTCGGCTACGACGAGGGCGGCCAGCTGACGGAGGCGGTCCGCCGCCGCCCGTACTCCGTCGTGCTGCTCGACGAGGTCGAGAAGGCGCACCCCGACGTCTTCAACGCGCTCCTGCAGGTGATGGACGACGGCCGCCTGACCGACGGGCAGGGCCGCACGGTGGACTTCAGGAACGTCGTGCTGATCATGACGTCGAACATTGGTGGGCGGGACGGGTTCACGGCCGGAGCGGAGGCCCACTTCCGGCCCGAGTTCATCAACCGCCTCGACGACATCGTCGAGTTCGACACGCTCAGCCGCGAGCAGATCGGCGAGATCGTCGGCATGCAGGCGCAGCGGGTCATCGACCGGGTCGCGCAGCGCGGGATCAGCGTCGAGCTGACGCCCGATGCGCGCGAGCTGCTCGGCGACCTCGGCTACGACCCCGTCTACGGGGCGCGGCCGCTCAAGCGCGTCATCCAGAAGCGGCTCGTCGACCGGCTCGCGCTGGCGATCCTGCAGGGCGAGTTCGTCGAGGGCGACACGATCCGCGTCAGCGCCGCGGACGGCGAGCTCGTACTCGTGCGAGCGCAGTCCGCCCGCGACGCCGCCGCGGTGTAGCCGCCGCGGGCGGGTGACGTTGCGAAGCCGGCTGGTCGAGGAACAGCATCGATACAGAGTGGGAGCGAGGCGGTGCGGAGGCAGCGCCTCGGAGGGCTGCCGTCTGCGCCCGGAGGGTGCATAAGTGACGGATCCTGCTCCTGCGCACTGAGCGACGTCACTTGAGCACCCCATACGTGCACAAGCGACGCCTCTCAGCGGACGGGCACGAGATCCGTCACTTATGCACCCTGCCGCGACCGGGGGGCCCGCCACCGCGCCCCCGACCGCAGCCTGATCGATGCAGTTTGCGTGCACCACGGGTGCACGCAGACCAGCATCTACGCACGGTGATCGCGGGCGGTCTTCACCGCGAGCACGGCCACGATCGCGAACAGCGGCGCCGCCTCGAGCAGCGACATCGCCCAGTGGCCGGCGTGTGCGATGGGGAGCATTGGCTCGTCAGTGCTGCGGGACGGCCCGCCCGACGGCGCCGGCGGGGCTCGAGAGCCCGATGCCGATGCCGGTCACGGCGATGGCGAGGTGCAGCAGGTTGTCGGCGGTGTTGATCGGGATGAGCGACAGCAGCAGCCCGCCGTCGCCGACGACGAATCCGAGGATCGTCACGAGGACGTACACGGCGCCGTAGCCGATGCAGAACAGCCGCGCCTTCGCCGCCGTGCCGGCGAGCGCGAGCCCGACGATGCCGGACAGCAGGTGCACGGCGTTGTGCCAGCCGTTGATGTCGAACGCGATGAGCGTCCCGCGCTCGGCGCTGTCACCGATGCCGAAGCTCGGCTCGACGAGGAATCCGAGGATCCCGACGAGCACGAGCACAGCGCCCAGCGTCAGCGCGTAGACCTGAGCGAGCGTCTTGCCTTCCATGTTGACCTCCAGGGTCGGGTGGTTCTTGGAGGACGTTGCGGACACGCTCAGCGGGCGGATCAGCGCTCGTCGCGCGTCAACGCGCCAGCTGTTCAGTACTAGCGCGGTGATGCGTATCCGGTGTGCTCCACGTTGGTCCGCGCGATGGTCGGCTGCGGTTGGCGTGGCGGGTCAAGCGAACAGCATCGATAGCGGAGTGGGTGCCTGATCGCGTGGCGCTCGGTGCCGGCCCGGCGATGTGCCCTCGATCGAGATGGCTGAACACCGCGGATATCGCGGTGTTCGTACGGCTCACCGACGAGCGGGCGGCCGAATCGCGATGCCACAGCCCCGCGTTGCCACGGTTAGACCAAACCGGATACGCACTAGCGCGGTTGTCACGGTGTCCTGCGGCGGAGATGATCGGCACGTGCGCGTGCGACGGATCGCTCCCTGGGCCCTGGTGGCCGCCACTGCGCTGGTCGGCGCCGTGGCGATCGTGCTCGACGTCTCGACCCCGCGGAACATCGAGGCCGAGTGGGCGTCGTGGGTGTTCCCGCTGGCGGTGGCCATGTCGAGCGCCACCGGCGTCCTGCTGGCGACGCGCCGGCGCGAGAACCCGATCGGCTGGCTGCTCCTTGCCAACGGCCTCGTCATCGCGTTCAGCGGGGTCGCGACCAACTACTCGGTCTACGGCCTGCTCGAGGAGCCCGGATCGCTGCCCGCCGCAGACTTCGCCGCGGTGTACGACCAGAACGCGTGGCCGCTGCTCTTCGCCCCGTTCGCCGCGATCGCGTTCGTCTTTCCCGACGGGCATCTCCCGTCGGCCCGCTGGCGGCGCGTCGCGATCGGCGCGATCGGCTCGTTCGCGCTCATGCTCCTGCTGACCTTCCTCGGGCCGCGCGAGCTCGACAAGCCGTTCCAGGACGTCTCCAATCCGCTGCCGGAGCTTCCGGAGCCGCTGTACCTCGCGCTCTTTCCGCTCGCGTCGCTCGGCATGCTGGCATCGCTGTTCGCGGCAGCGTTCGCGGTGCGCACGCGGTACCGGCGCGCGGAGGGGATCGAGCGCCAGCAGATCAAGCTCATCGCCTATGCGGCCGCGCTGATCCCGCTCGCGGTGGCGGCGGGCTGGGCCGAGGCCCTCATCTCCGGCCACGCGGACACCGCCGCGCTCGCGGCGCTCGTCGTCGTGCTGATCGCGCTCCCGCTGGCGATCGGCGTCGCGGTCATGCGCTACCGCCTCTACGAGGTCGACCGGCTCGTCAACCGCACGCTCGTCTACGTGACGCTCACGGCGCTGCTGGCGGCGACCTACGGCGCCGTCTCGCTCGGACTCGGCGTGGCGCTCGGCTCGGGCTCGACGCTGGCGACCGCCGCCGCCACGCTCGCCGTCGCGCTCGCGTTCGGCACGCTGCGCGCGCGCGTGCAGCGGGTCGTCGACCGCCGCTTCAACCGCGCGCGCTACGAGGGCCTGCGGCGCGTCGAACACCATCTCGTCGAGCTGCGCGCGGGCCGCGCGACGCCGGAGGCGACCGGCGCCGTCCTCGCCGAGGCGCTCGGCGACCCCGAGCTCGAGCTGGTCTTCTGGCTGCCCGGCAGCGACGGCTACGTCGATGCGGGCGGGCACCCCGTGCAGGTCTCGCCCGAGGGCGGGCGCGACGTGACGCCGGTCCGGCGCGGCGAGCTCCAGCTCGGCGCGGTCCTGCACGCGCCCGCGCTCAGCGTCAAGCCCGACCTGCTCGAGAGCGTCCTCAACGCGGCCGGCCTCGCGATCGAGATCGCCCGCCTGCGCGCGGAGGTCCGCCTGCGCCTGGCCGAGGTCGAAGAGTCGCGGGCGCGGATCGTGACGGCCGGCTACGAGGAGCGCCGCCGTCTCGAGCGCGACCTGCACGACGGAGCGCAGCAGCGGCTCGTCTCGATCGGCCTCGCGATCCGCCATGTCCAGGGGCGGATCGGCGGGCCAGGCGACGAGCTGAGCGCCGAGCTCGACGGCACGGTCAGCGAGGTGACGAGCGCGATCGAGGAGCTGCGCGAGCTCGCTCGCGGCGTGCGACCGGCGTGCCTGGACGACGGCCTCGCCCCGGCGCTGCGCGAGCTGGCCTCGCGCGCGCCGCTGCGGGCCGACGTCGCCGCGACGACCGAACGCTTCCCCGAGCAGATCGAGGCGGCGGCGTACTTCGTCGCAAGCGAGGCGCTGACGAACTCCGTCAAGCACGCAGGCGCCTCGCGGGTGACGGTCAGCGCCGAAGGTCACGACGGCAGGCTCGTGCTGCGCATCACCGACGACGGCGTCGGCGGCGCCGTCGCGTCGGAGCGCTCCGGCCTGGCCGGCATCACCGATCGGGTTGCCGCGCTCGGCGGCAGCGTCAGCGTGTCGAGCCCACCCGGCAAGGGCACCGAGGTCACGGCGGAGCTGCCATGCGCGTCGTGATCGCCGAGGACCAGGCCCTGCTGCGCGAGGGCCTCGGCCGCCTGTTCGCGGACCGCGGGCACGAGGTCGTCGCGACCGTCGACGACGCCGACCGCCTGCGCGGAGCGGTCAGCGAGCACGTGCCCGACCTCGCTGTCGTCGACGTGCGGATGCCGCCCACTTACACGGACGAGGGCATGCGCGCCGCGCGCTGGATCCGTGAGGCCCACCCCGACATCGGCGTCTTCGTGCTCTCCCAGCACATCGAGACGACCGGCGCTGTGGGGCTCGTCTCGCAGGGCGGGTTCGGCTACTTCCTGAAGGACCGCGTGCTCGACGTCGGCGAGTTCCTCGAGGCGGCGCAGCGCGTGGCGCGTGGGGGGTCGGCGCTCGATCCGCGCGTCGTGGCGGCGCTCGTGGGCGGGCAGGCGTCCGACGAGCTCGGTGAGCTGAGCGAGCGCGAGCGCGAGGTGCTCTCGCTCATGGCGGAGGGGCTGACGAACCAGGCGATCGCCGGTCGCCTCGTGCTGACCGAGCGGACCGTCGAAAGCCATGTCCGCAGCGTGCTCATGAAGCTCGACCTGCCCGAGGGCGAGGGCGGCCACCGGCGCGTTCTGGCCGTGCTCGCGTATCTCCGCGCGGCCGACGCTCGGTAGTAGCACTGATCGTAAGAGGCGTACCAGCACGCGCCCGATCCGGTGCTGGCGTCGATGGCAGGGCGGCGGGCCGGACGTAGCGTCGATGGCATCAGATCACCCCTCTCCGAAGGAGTCCCCATGAACGCCACGCTCAACCCCTCCGTCGACGTCGGCACGACCAGCAAGTCGCGCCCGGGTCTTGCGCTCCTGCTCGCCTTCCTGTCGGTCCCCGGTACGACGATGGTCTGGGACCTCGACGTCCCGCTGCCCGGCTTCTGGATCGGGCTGCCGCTCGGAATCGCGGCGATCGTCCTCGCTCGCCGCGCACGCCAGGAGCCGCTCACGAAGGCCGGCTCGGCGATGGCGCTCACGGCGATCGTGCTCGCGTCGCTGGCCATCGGCCAGATGGTCATCTGGACCGCCGTCTCGGCCGTCAGCTGAGCGGCCGGTACCGCTCAGACGTGCTGCGCGCCGGCGTGGGCGATCGCCCGCGCCGGCCGGCCACGCGACTCAGGCCGGTCCGCTCAGATCCCACGCCGGCTCGTCGCCGGCCTGCGGATCGTAGACGCAGAACGTCCCGGTGCGAATCGCGCTGCCGAGCCCGCGCCCGAGCGAGGCGTCGTGGTCGGCGATGCGCTTCAGCGCCGTCCGGATCGCGCGCGTGACGTTCACGCG
>JBOGYT010000121.1:0-18267 GCA_050696955.1 Solirubrobacteraceae bacterium
AGGAACGAGCGTCCGCCGCGGCCGCCGTCGCGCCCGCGGACCGGAAGCGCGTTGTCGGCGCCCTCGCGGATCCAGCCCTCGTTCGCCGCACGCGCCTCGCACAGCTCGCACACCATCCGCCGCGACCCGCCCGCGATGAACGGATCGGCTTGCTCGCCGCGCAGCAGCGTGCGCCCGCAGACGTCGCAGGCGATCGCGGCGTGGCTCGTCGTGATCGACTTGCGGGGAGTCAGGCGCTCACCGCCTCCTCCTCATTGGCCTGGTCGACGATCTTCTGAGCGAGGTGCGAGGGCACTTCCTCGTAGCGCAGGAACTCCATCGTGTAATCGCCCTGGCCGCCGGTCAGCGAGCGCAGGTCGGGCGCGTAGCTGAGCATCTCGGACATCGGCACCTCGGCCTTGACCTCCGACAGCCCGCCGCCGACGGTATCCATGCCCTGGGGCCGGCCGCGCCGCGAGTTCAGGTCGCCGATGACGTCGCCGACCGACTCCTCGGGGATCGACAGCGTCACGAGCATGATCGGCTCGAGCAGCGCCGGCGAGGCGTTGGACATCGCCTCCTTCATCGCGATCGAGCCGGCGAGCTTGAAGGCCATCTCCGACGAGTCGACCGTGTGATAGCTGCCGTCGAAGACCGTCACGCGCACGTCCTTGACGGGACAGCCGGCGATCGGGCCGGTCGTCATCGCCTCGACGACGCCCTTCTCCACAGCCGGGATGAACGACGTCGGGATGACGCCGCCCTTGATCTTGGTGACGAACTCGAAGCCCGCGCCGGGCGGGCGTGGCTCGATCTCGATGTGGCAGTCGCCGAACTGGCCGCGGCCGCCGGACTGCTTCTTGTGGCGCCCGTGCCCCTTGGCCGGCTTGCGGATCGTCTCCTGGTAGGGCACCCGCGGCGGCTTCAGCGTGACCTCCGCGCCGAAGCGCTCCCTCAGCCGGTCGACGATGACCTCGACGTGCATCTGCGACAGCCCGGCGATGATCTGGTCGCCCGTCTGCTGATCGCGGTGCAGGTCGATCGTCGGGTCCTCCTCCTGGAGGCGGCGCAGCGAGGTGTAGACCTTGTCCTCGTCGCCGTGGGCTTCCATCGCGAAGGCCATGACGGGCGCGGGGAGGTCGATCTGCGGCATCGAGATCGGCTCGTCGCGCTCGGCGAGCCAATCGCCCGCCCGCGACTCCTTGAGCTTGGCGACCGCGCCGATGTCGCCCGGCCCGAACTCGTCGGCGTGGCCGGACTCCTTGCCGCTGAAGACGAGCAGCTGACCGATGCGCTCCTTGGCGTGGGTGCGCGTGTTCATCACCTGGGTGTCATGGCGCATGACGCCCTGGTAGACGCGAAACAGGTTGATGCGACCGGCGAACGGATCGGCGCGCGTCTTGAAGACGTAGGCGTACAGCGGCGCGGTCTCGTCGGCCTCGAGCGTGATCTCGGGCAGCTCGAGGCTGCCGTGCTTCACCGGCGAGGGCAGGTCCTCGACGATCGCGTCGAGCAGGCGGTTCGTGCCGAGGTTGCGCGTGGCGACGCCGCACACGACGGGGAAGAGCGAGCCGTGGTTCGTGCCGTCCTTGAGGACCGTGACGATCTCGTCGTGGGCGATGTCCTCGCCCTCGAGATAGCGCTCCATGAGCGAGTCGGAGACCTCGCAGATCTCGTCCATCATCTTCTCGCGGTACTCCTCGGCGGTGTCGGCGAGGTCGGCCGGGATGTCGATCTCCGAGCAGTTCTCGCGGCCGTCGCCGTCGTAGGTATAGGCCTTCATGTCGACGAGGTCGATGACGCCGGAGACGTCGTGTTCGGAGCCGATCGGGATCTCCGTGGCGACGACGTGGCCGCCGAAGGTCCCCTTGAGCGCTTCGAGCGTGCGGTAGAAGTCGGCCCGCTCGCGGTCGAGCATGTTGACGAAGAACATGCGCGCGAGGTCGAGCTCCTCCGAGCGCGCCCACAGGCGCTGCATCGTGATCTCGACGCCCATGACGCCGTTGACGACGAAGACCGCGGACTCGCACACGCGCATCGCCCCCAGCGTGTCCGCGACGAAGCTCGGTTCGCCCGGGGTGTCGAGCAGGTTGATCTTGCGGTCCGCCCACTCGAACGAGCTCAGCGACGCGGAGATCGACATCTTGCGCGCCTGCTCGTCGGGCTCGGAGTCCGAGACGGTCGTGCCGTCGAGCACGCTGCCGAGGCGGTTTGTCGCCTGCGCCTCGAAGAGCAGCGCCTCGTGCAGTGAGGTCTTCCCGCTACCGCGGTGACCGACCAGGGCGACATTCCGAATGCGGTCGGCAGACTTATGCATACCGCGGCTCCTCTCCTCGGGGAGCAGGGGAATCTAGTACGTCGAGGCCGTCGGCCCCAACTCGGCAACCGAGAGCGCATGGGGGCCCGCCTCCGCCGGCCACGTGGCCGGCTACGGCATCCCTAGGCGACGTCGGAAACGCCGTCATCCGTCATCCGGCCACGGAGACGGAGCACGGCCTTCGTGTGCAGCTGCGAGACGCGCGACTCGGTCACGCCGAGGACCTCGCCGATCTCGCGCAACGTCAGGTTCTCGTAGTAGTACAGCGCGACGACGAGCTTCTCGCGCTCCGGCAGGCGCGCGATCGCATCGGCGATGCGGTCCTTGAGGTCGGTCGCGTCCATGACCTGCGCCGGATCGGGGGCGCCGGGGTCCTGGAGCGTGTCGAGCAGCGAGACCTGGTCGCCCGATGCGTCGGAGACCGTCCACAGCTCGTCCAGTGCGGCGACGGTCGAGTTGGAGATCTGCAGGAGCGCGTCCTGGAAGCCCGTGACGGTCATCTCGAGCTCGTCGGCCATCTCCTCGTCCGTGGGCGCGCGCTGGAGCTTGTGCTCGAGCTTTGAGTTCGCCCGCTCGATCGCCCGGGCGCGAGCGCGCACCGACCGCGGGACCCAGTCCAGCGAGCGCAGCTCGTCGATGATCGCGCCCTTGATGCGGGTGATCGCATAGGTCTCGAACTTGATCTCGCGCTCGAGCTCGAAGCGCTCGATCGCCGAGATGAGGCCGCCAAGACCGTAGGAGATGAGGTCCGCTTCCTCGACGTGAGCGGGCAGTCCGGAGGCCATCCGGCCCGACACGTACTTGACCAGCGGCGAGTACGCGACGACGAGCCTTTCGCGCGCGCGGTCGTCGCCGTCGCGCTTGTAACGGCGCCACAGATCCTTCAGCTCAATTGATTTGACGTTCGCCTCCACCAATTACGCCCTCGGATGTGCCCGCGCATACGCCGTCTTCAGGCGCGCCGACTCTACCCGAGTGTAGATCTGCGTCGTCGATATGGACGCGTGGCCGAGCAGTTCCTGGATCGAACGCAGGTCCGCGCCGCCCTCCAGCAGGTGGGTTGCGAACGAGTGTCGCAGAGCGTGCGGGTGCACTGCGCCCTGGACGGCGGCATGCCGCGCCCACACGCTGAGCCGTCGACGGACGTCCGATGTCGACAGCCGCCGGCCGGACTTCGAGAGGAACAGCGCGGGCTCGCCGTCGCCGCGCGCGAGCGCCGCACGGGCGCGCTCGAGGTAGCGCGCGAGCGCCGCCAGCGCCGGCTCGCCGACGGGCACGATCCGGGTCTTCGAGCCCTTGCCCTCGACGCGCAGCTGCTCGGCGTCGAAGTCGATCGATGTGACGTCGAGCGAGACGAGCTCCTCGGCGCGCAGCCCGCTCGAGTAGGCGATCTCGAACAGCGCGCGGTCGCGCAGCTCGAGCGGCGTCGAGGCCGGGATCCGGTCGAGCAGCTTGCTGACCTGGTCGGGGGCCAGCACGCTCGGCAGATCCTGGCCGCGCTTGGGCGCGGCCAGCAGGTCGGCTGGATTGGCCTGGATCTCGCCGTGCTCGCGCAACGTACCGAAGAACGCGCGCAGCGCCGCGAGCTTCCGCGCAACGGTGGCGGGCGCCGAGCGGCGCTCGGCCCCGCCGGCGTAGCTCGACGTCAGGGCGGCCGCGTAGCGGCGCAGGAGCCTGTGGGTGACCTCAGGCGGCTCGATGCGCTGCCACGTCGCCCAGCACGCGAACTGGCGCACGTCGGCGGCGTAGGCGTGGCGCGTCTTCTCGGCCGCGCCGCGGCGGCGCAGGTCCTCGTCAAAGCGGATGAGTGCCGCCCGCCACGCCGAGGTAGCCTCGAGCTCTATGGGTGTCTTCTTCATCGACACAGATCACGGCACGGTTGCTACCCAGCGCCAGCTCATCGATGCGGGCGTGGCGACCGCGGACGACCCGCCCGCGCGCCCCTGGCTGCGAATCCAGGGCTCAGGCGACGCGTCGACGTTGTGGTACGCGGTCATGCGAAAGCGTGAGCGGGGGGTCTTCATCGGCACGCTCGTCCTTCGACACGGCCCGCATCATGCCCTGCTCACGGAGCAGGGGTGGGAGGAGATCCCCGTTGATGAGATAAGGGTTTCGGCCTCCGGTCGCCGGAACCGGCGACCTGCGGACGACGTCAGCTAATGGATGTAGATCGGCGAGCCGACCGGAACTTCGTCGTAGAGCTCCTCGACATCCGGGATGAGCATCCGGATGCAGCCGTGCGACGCGTTTGAGCCGATCGAGCCGCTGTCGGACGTGCCGTGGACGCCGACGCCGTCGTACACGCCCAGCCAGCGCGACTTGAGCGGGTTCTGCGGCGTGCCGCCCGGGATGACGGTGCCCGCGAGCGAGCCGGCCCAGGGCGAGTTGGGAACGTGCCAGGCCGGGTTGATCGCCTTGTTGGCGATCTTGTAGAGCCCCTCGGGCGTCTCGAGGCCGGCCTGTCCGACCGCGATCGGGTAGGTCTTGACCTTCTTGAGCTTCTTGTAGAGCGTCAGCTGGAACGCGCCGCGGTTGACCTCCACGACGACCGGATAGCGCTTGGCGACGGTCTTGCTGGAGACCCGGGGGCGCTTCGTCTCGATCGGCACCTCGACCGTGCGGTCGCCCACCGCCGAGGTCAGCTCCGAGAGGACGTTGGCGCGAAAGCGCTGCGCATCGACCGTGCGGCCGGTGCGGGCGGGCCGGATCGAGACGTTGCCCGACTCGAACTCCGCCCTGGCGTCGATCGCAGTGCGGTTGAGCCGCTGCTCGACCCGATCGACGAGCCGGTCGATCGCCGCCGCCGAATACTCGACCTTCGGCTTGAGCGTCACCTTGCGCTCGCCGCCGGTGATCCCGCGCCACGTGCGCGCGAAGACGCCGCCCTTGCGGCCCTCCTCGACGGCCTCGTCGACGGTCTTGTCGAGGTCGACCGCCGTCCGTGCCTCCTTGGCGGTCAGGTGATAGTCGGAGTCCTTCGGACCGCCGATCGGGATCGTCAGGGGCTTCTTGAGCGGCGTGACGAGCTCCTTCGCGAGCTTCGAGCGGGCGTCGTCGGCGGTCAGGCCGCCGACGTCGACGTTGGCGACCTTGATCCCGTCCTCGACGCTGTCGCCGCTGCTGGCGTCCGCGACGAACATGGCGCCGAGGCACAGGACGATGGCGACGGCGACAACGGCCGAGATGAGCGTGATGTTGCGGGGCATGCCTTCCATGGGCGTTCGGGGCTGATGCGGGGCCGGATCACTCTAACGCGACGATATTTCACCACTGGAGCATTACGGCCGTGTCACACCGCTCCGGCGCGTGCGACGACGGGCGCCAGCAGCGCGGACAGCCCGTGCCAGTCGGCGGCGCACATGACGTCCTCCTCCTCGCAGAGGTCGCGATTCCAGGGGTGCGAGATCGTGGCGACCATGATGCCGTGCTCGATCGCCTGGGCGAGGTTCTCGGGACTGTCGTCGATGAGCAGGTCGATGGCGGCCTCGATGCAGTGGCCGACCTTGTCATGGGAGACGTGCAGCTCGTCGTAGGGGACGCCGATGTGGGCGAGCCAGCGCTCCGTCGCGTCCCGGGTGTGGGCGTCGCGATGGCTCGTGATCTGGATGAAATGGCCGGCCTGGTGCCACCCGCGGACGGTCTCGACGGCGTTCGGGTAGGGCTCGCCCGCGAGGATCGCCTGATCGCAGTGCGTCTCCTGGATGCAGAGATGCAGCTGCTCGGGTCGCAGCCGCGTGATGCCCCAGTCGAACTGCTCCTCGTAGGGCAGATCGATGCCGAAGCGGCGCTGCGCCGCTGCCGAGAGCCGGTCCCAGTAGTGGTGCAGTGTCGAGTCGATGTCGATCGCGATCCGCATGCTCCCCCAGATATAGCGCCCCCGAGCGGCGATCCGCGAGCAGAGTAGAACAGGTGCTGGGTAGAAGTGCCAGATCGTGATCCGGATCGGCTGCAGCGGCTGGAACTACGCCTCCTGGCGCCACAGCTTCTACCCGCAGGGCCTGCCGGCCTCGCGTGGCTCGAGCACTACGCGCGCGTGTTCGACGCCGTCGAGGTCAACTCGACCTTCTACCGCCTCGCGCGGCGCGACGCGGTCGCCCGCTGGGTCGGCCAGACGCCGGAGGACTTCTGCTTCGCGGTGAGGGCGTCGCGGTACATCACGCACATCAAGCGGCTGCAGGACCTGAGCGAGAGCGTCGCGCGCTTCTACGCGCCGCTGCAGCCGCTGGTGGACGCGGGCAAGCTCGGGCCGGTGCTCTGGCAGCTGCCGGCGAACTTCCATCGCGACGACGCCCGGCTCGCCGAGGCGCTCGCGCAGCTGCCGCCGGGCCGTCACACCTTCGAATTTCGGCACGCGTCCTGGTTCTCCCCGGAGGTGACCGCGCTCCTGCGCCAACACGGCGTGGCGCTCGCGATCGGCGACCGGCCCGAGACGATGTTTCAGACGCACGAGATCACCGCCGATTTCACCTACGTGCGCTTCCACTACGGCCACCGCGGCCGGCGCGGCAACTACTCGGACTCAGAGCTCGAGGAGTGGGCGGACCGGATCGTCAAGTGGGCCGGCGGCGGCCTCGACGTCTACGCCTACTTCAACAACGACTGGGAGGTCTTCGCGCCGCGCAACGCACTGAAGCTGCGCAAGCTCGTCGACCGCCGCGTTACGTGACCGCGCCCTCGGAGGCGCTCGATACGAGCTTGGCGTACTTGCTCAGCACGCCGCCGTGCGCGCCGTTGTCGGGCGCCGCGTAGGCGGCGACGCGCGCGGCGATCGTCTTGTCGTCGAGTGCGACGTCGATGCGCCGCGAGTCGACGTCGATCGTGATCTCGTCGCCGTCGTGCACCGCCGCGATCGGGCCGCCGCGGACGGACTCGGGGGCCACGTGCCCGGCCATGAAGCCGTGCGTCGCGCCGCTGAAGCGCCCGTCCGTGAGCAGCGCCACGTGCTCGCCCATGCCGATGCCGTTGAGCGCGGCGGTCACGGCGAGCATCTCGCGCATGCCCGGGCCGCCGGCCGGGCCCTCGTTGCGGATGACGATGACGTCGCCCTTCTCGATCGACTCGCTCATGACCGCGGCCATCGCGGCCTCCTCGCCGTCGAATACCCGCGCCGGCCCCTGGTGGCGGCGGCGTTCGTGGCCGGAAAGCTTGACGACGCAGCCGTCGGGGGCGAGGTTGCCGCGCAGGATCGCGAGGCCGCCGCTGGCCTTGATCGGGTGGTCGAGCGGGCGCACGACCTGCTGTCCCTCGGTCTCCTGCGCCTCGCGCGCGTGCTCCCCGACCGTGCGGCCGGTCACCGTCAGGGCGTCCTCGTGCAGGAGGCCCGCCTCGAGCAGCCGCTTGACGACGAGCGGCACGCCGCCGGCCGCGTAGAGGTCGGTCGCGACGTACGTACCGCCCGGCCTGAGGTCGCACAGCAGCGGCGTCTGCTCGGAGATGCGGTCGAAGTCGTCGATGTCGAGCTCGACGCCGGCCTCGCGCGCGACGGCCAGCAGGTGCAGGACGCCGTTGGTCGATCCGCCGGAGGTCGCGATCGCGGCGATCGCGTTCTCGAGCGCGTCCTTCGTGATGATGTCCCGCGGGCGCAGGCCACGGTCGAGCACGTCCATGACGAGCTTGCCGGCCTCGACGGCGACATCGGCCTTCGAGGCATCCATCGCCGGCACCATCGAGCTGCCCATCGGGCTGATCCCGAGGACCTCGAAGGCCATCGCCATCGTGTTGGCGGTGAACTGGCCGCCGCAGGCGCCCGAGCCGGGGCTCGCGACCAATTCGAGCTCCGCGAGCTCCTCGTCGCTCAGCGAGCCGGCGGCGTGCTTGCCGACGGCCTCGAAGACGTCCTGGATCGTCACGTCCTCGCCGTGGAAGCGGCCCGGTGCGATCGAGCCGCCGTAGAGCATGACGCTGGGCACGTTGAGCCGCGCGAGCGCCATGACCGTGCCGGGGATCGTCTTGTCGCAGCCGCTGAGCGCGACGACCCCGTCGAACAGGTGGCCGAGCGCGACGAGCTCGATCGAGTCGGCGATGATCTCGCGCGAGACGAGGCTCGTCTTCATCCCGCTCGTGCCCATGGTGATCCCGTCGGAGATCGCGATCGTGTTGAGCTCCATCGGCGTGCCGCCGGCCGCGCGGACTCCCTCCTTGACCTTCGCGCTGAGCGCGCGCAGATGGAAGTTGCAGGGCATCGTCTCGATCCAGGTCGAGGCGACGCCGATGATCGGCTTGCTCAGCGCCTCGGCATCGAAGCCGATGCCGTGCAGGTACGCGCGCGCGGCCGCGCGCGCCGGCCCCTCGGTCAGGGCGCGGCTGCGGTGCTTGGGGTCGAGCTTGCCGTTCTCGCTCACGGGGCGCGAACACTACCCGCGCCGCGACTGAGCTCGCGCATCCGCGACTGCTCCCACTGCGTCAGCCGCCAGAGGTCGCGGCGCACCTGCTTGGGGTCGACCTGGCGGCCGGGCAGGTGCATGTTCGCGGTGGCGACGAGGCGCCGCTCGTCGCCGGTGAGCGCCATCCACTTCGCGAGCACGTCGTCGGAGTCGGGCAGCCGCGCCGACCCGTACGGGCGCGTCTCGTCGGGGAACGCGACGCAGTACTCGTTCAGCAGGCGGCGCGTCTGCGGGAGATAGGCGATGACCGGCTTGTGCGGGTAGATGAGGTAGGCGTACGGCGCGCCGCCGAAGTCGTCGTCGCGCTCGGGCCCCTCGGCAAGCCCGCCCCACACGCGGATGAAGCCGAGGTCGCGGTACATCGCCCACTCCTCGTCGTTGACGCACGAGCGCAGGAGCGTGCGCGCCTTCTGCTCTGCGCGCCGCTCGCGGCCGGGGTCGTAGCCGTCGACCTCGATGAGCGCCCGGCGCGCGCGCCAGCGCTCGATGCGCTCCGCGGCCACCGGCCACACGACCTCCCACAGCAGCACGAGGATGACGATCGCGCTGGCACTGAGGGCGAGCAGCATGCCGTGCGCCTAGCGCCCGCCCGCGGCGCGCGGGAAGAAGATCACCCGGTCGGCGTCCCGCGGGACGTCATCGAAGCTCGAGACCATCTGCGCCTCGCGCCGGCCGCCCGCCGTGGCGAGCGGGACGGCGGCCCACATGCCGGCATCCAGCTGTGCGCGGAACGCGTCCACGAGCTCCTCGTGCTCCTCCGGCACGGCGATGTCACCCTCCGCGACGAGGACCTCCCCGTGACCCGGCTTCATGCGCAGAAACCTCATTGTGAGGCGATTATGACACCCCGAAGTCAGCGCAACCGAGGTGAGTTTCGGGCGGGCCAAACGGCCGCGCGTTATCGCCGCAGGCGCGACGAAAGGGCCGCTCGTCAGGCGCCGCGACCGGGAGCGCGGCCGAGTCGTCACTCATCGCGGGCGAGGCCGAAGACGTCGACCGGTCCCGCCCCCGCTCCCAGGTGCCGCAACCCGCCGGCAACCGCTGCTGCCGCCGTGGCCCGCGCGTGTCGCGCGGCGGCGAGCGGATCGTCGCCCAGCGCCAGTCGCGCCGCGAGCGTCGACGAGTGCGTGCAGCCCGAGCCGTGCGCGGCGCCGTCGGGGTGCCGTTCGCCCGGCAACTCGGTGAGCGTCCTCCCGTCGTAGAAGAGATCGGTGGCGACCTCGCGGTGCCCGCCCGTGACCACGACGATGTCCGGGCCGAGCGCGTGCAGCGCGCGCACAAGCGGCTCCCCGTCGAGCGTCTCGTCGCCTGCCAGCGCCCGCGCCTCGGCCAGGTTCGGCGTGATGACGGTCGCGCGTGGCAAGATCAGCGACCGCACCGCATCGACCGCATCGAGCGCGAGCAGCCGGGCGCCGGACTCGGCGATCATGACCGGGTCGTGTACGACCGGCGTGCCCGCCGGCAGCGTGTCGAGCGCCCGCGCGACCGTCTCGATCGTCGTCACGTCGCCGAGCATGCCGATCTTGACCGCGTCGACCCCGAGATCGCCGACAACGGCCGCGATCTGGCCCCTGATGATCTCCGGATCCACCGCCTGCACGGCGGTGACCGCGACCGTGTTCTGCACCGTGATCGCTGTGATCGCCGTCGCGCCGTGCGCCCCGGCGCGGGCGAACGCCTTGAGATCGGCCTGGATGCCGGCCCCGCCCCCGGAGTCCGACCCGGCGATCGACAGGACGACGGGCACGCGACGCGGGGACACGGCGTCGAGGATACGACCGCCCCAGACCACGCGTCCGCACGGCCGCGCCCGCTAACCGAGCCGCACATAGCGTCCTCCCGGACCGCGGCGCAGGAACCCGAGCAGCTCGAGCTCGGCGAGACCGGCGAGCGCGGCCTGCGCCTCGGCCGGTGTCGTGGCCAGCGCCGCCACCGTGTCCCGCCCGTCGGACACCTCGCGCAGGAGCACCCTCAGCGGCGCCGCGAGCTCGGCCGCGCGCCGTTCGTCGATGGCGCTCGCGGTGGCAGTGGCGACGCCGATCCCGAGCGCCTCGTCCAGCGCGTCCTGCGCGTGGCGGATGACGAGCGCGCCGTCGCGCAGCAGCGCGTTGCAGCCGGCCGACCGCGGCGCCATCACGGGGCCCGGCACCGCGCCGACCGTCCGCCCCAGCTCCTGCGCGAGATCGGCCGTGATCAGCGACCCGGAGCGCTCGGCCGCCTCGACGACGATCGTCAGCGAGGCAAGGCCGGCGATCGTCCGGTTGCGGGCGGGAAAGCACCAGCGCCACGGCCGCATCCCGGGCGGCATCTCCGATACGGCCGCCTGCGTGCGCACGAGCGCCCGGTACAGCCCGCGCTTGCTCGGCGGGTACGGCACGTCGGCGCCACCCGCGAGGACGGTGACCGTGGGGCCGCCGACCTCGAGCGCGCCGGCGTGCGCCGCCGAATCGACGCCCAGGGCCATCCCGCTCACCACGGTGACGCCGGCCGCGGCCAGACCGCGCCCGAGGCCGCGAGCCACCTCGAGCCCGTCCGGACCGGCGCGGCGGGCGCCGACGATGGCGACGGCAGCGGCGTCCTCACACGCCAGCGCCGTGAGGCGCTCCACGTCGCCGGCGATGTGCAGGACGGCGGGCGCATCGGCCGCCTCAAGCAGACGCGGCGGGTAGTGCGGGTCGTGCCGACAGACCGCGGCGAGCCGGGTGCGGTCGATCTCCGAGCGAGCCGCACCCGCGTCGAACGCCTTGTGCGCGCGCTCGAGCTCCGCTCGGCGCTCGCCACCCAGGGCCGCGATGAGCTTCTCGTCCGGCAGCGTGAGCAGCTCGCGCAGGTGGCGGTGCTCGCGACGGGCGCGCTCGACGTGCGGTGCGAGCCGAGCGATGAGCGCGGTGCGCCGCAGGCACAGGTCGCACGCGGTCACGCGGCCTCCGCCGTGTCCGCGTCCGCGCTCTCGGCGTCGTGTTCTCCGCGCAGGCCGAGCGCCTCGCGGACGTGCCCTTCGCGGACGCGCGCGCTGCCGGCGAGGTCGGCGATCGTGCGCGCAACCCGCAGCGTGCGATCGTGGCCCCGGGCGCTGAGCGTGCCGCGCGCGTACGCGCGGCGGAGCACCGCCGTGGCGGCCGTGTCGAGCCGGACGTGCTCGCGCACGAGCCGTGGGGTGAGCTGCGAGTTCGTGTGCAGGCCGGTTCCCGCCAGCCGCGCCGCCTGGCGCTCGCGCGTCTCGCGCACGACCCCGGCCACCTCGCCGGACGATGTCGTGGCGACCTCGTCAAGCGGGCCGGCCTCCGAGCGCTGCATGTGGGTCAGCAGATCGATCCGGTCGAGCAGCGGGCCGCTCAGCTTGCGCCGGTGCCGCGCGTGGTCGCCTTCCGAACAGCGGCAGCTGTCGCTGCCGGCCATCCCGCACGGGCACGGGTTCGTCGTCGCAACGAGCTGAAACGACGTCGGAAACACGACCGCGCGCTGGCCGCGCACGATCGCGATGTGCCCGTCCTCCAGCGGCTGACGGAGCGCCTCGAGCGCGGCGCGACTGAACTCCGACAGCTCGTCGAGCAGCAGGACGCCGTGATGCGCGAGGCTCGCCTCTCCGGGCGCCGGAAACGACCCGCCGCCGACGAGCCCGGGCGCCGAGATCGTGTGGTGCGACGCGCGCAGCGGCCGGCGCTCGACGAGCCCGCCGCCGGTGCGGGCGCCGGCGATGCTGTGGATCCGCGTGACCGTGATCGCCTCGGCGCGACTGAGCGGCGGCAGCACGGACGGCAACCGACGCGCGAGCATCGTCTTGCCGATGCCCGGCGGGCCGGAGAGCAGCAGGTTGTGAGCTCCCGCCGCCGCGATCGTCAGCGCGCGGATCGCGTTGTGATGGCCCCGCACGTCCGCAAGATCCGCGTCCGTGCGCAACCCCGGCGCCGGCCGCGGCGGGGCCTTGGGCAGCGCCGGCGGCTCCGCACCGCGCAGGACCTCCACGACGTCGCCCAGACTGCCGACGCCCGCCACTGCCAGCCCGTGCACGACCGCTGCCTCGCGCGCGCACTCGCGCGGGACGAGCAGGCCGGCGAGCCCCGCGCGGAGCGCCCCCTCGGCGACCGCGAGCGCGCCGCGGCAGTGGCGCAGCTCGCCGCCCAGCGACAGCTCGCCGAAGATCGCCCAGCGCTCGAGCTGCTCCAGCGGCAGCTGCTCGGAGGCGGCAAGCACGCCGCAGGCCGTCGCCAGATCGAACCCTGGCCCGACCTTACGCAGGTGCGCGGGCGCGAGATTGACGGTGATCCGCCGCTGCGGGAACTGAAAGCCGGAGTTCAGCAGCGCGGCATGCACGCGCTCGCGCGACTCGCGCACGGCCGCGTCTGCGCGCCCGACGATCGTGAACGCGGGCAGGCCGCGTCGCAGGTCGACCTCGACGGCGATCCGCCGCGAGGCCAGCCCATCGATCGCGAAGGTGGTGACGCGGGCGAGCACGGCATGCACGCTAGGGGCGGTCGCGTCACCGAACAGCACCCGCATGTCAGAAAACACGCGCCGAACACGCAGTCCTTTGCAACACGCGGTGGCGGCGCGGAGCTCCTGCGCAGAATTGGCACACACGCGTGCTGAGACGGCGCGCGCCTGCGCCTAGCGTCGCCGGGCATGGCAATCGACATCCGCCAGCACATGGGCCGCGTCGGCGAGCGCCTGGCGCTCGAGCATCTCGAGCGTCTCGGCTACCGCCGCGTGGCTCAGAACCACCGTACGCGCTTTGGCGAGCTCGATCTCATCGTCTACGACGACGAGCGGCTCGTCTTCGTCGAGGTCAAGACGCGGCGCGCGACGGCACGCGCGGGGTCGGGCGTCGAGGCGATCTCGAACGACAAGCGCCGGCGCGTGCGCGCGATGGCGGCTGCCTGGCTCGCCGAGACGTCGCGGCGACCGCGCTCGCGCGAGCTGCGCTTCGACGTCATCGGGGTGACGGTCGACCGCCACGGGCGACTCGTACGCCTCGACCATCTCGAGGCTGCGTTTTGACCGCGCGCGCGTCAGATGGGCCAGGAGGGCTCGGGCCAGGAGGGCTCCGAAGCCGCGTCCTGCTTTTCGGGACCCTCCTAGAGCGCCAGCTGCTGGTACGCCGTCGACTGGAAGCTCAGCCGGTGCAGCGGCGAGATGCCGAGGCGCTGGATCGCCTCGCGGTGCTCCGGAGTCGAGTAGCCGACGTGGGCGGCGAACTCCCAGCCCGGATGCAGCTCGTCCGCGCGGCGCATGTAACGGTCGCGCGTGACCTTGGCGATGATCGACGCCGCGGCGATGGCGGCGGACGTGGCGTCGCCGTTGATCACGGCGCGCTGGTCATAGCCGATGCCGCCGACTGCGAAGCCGTCGGAGAGGCAGATGCAGCCAGGCCGCGCCACGCCTAGCAGCGCGTCGCGCAGCGCCGCGATGTTCGTCTTGTGCAGGCCGCGCGCATCGATGCTGCGCGCGCAGCGCGACACGACGCTGACCTTCGCCGCGGTGCGCAGCACGATCGGGAAGAGCTCTTCGCGGACGGCGATCGAGTGCTGCTTGGAGTCGTTGAGGCGCGTCAGGGCGCGCAGCTCGCGCGTCGTGAGCGCCTCGATGTCGAAGAGCACGGCGGCCGCGACGAGGGGACCGGCGAGGCTGCCGCGGCCCGCTTCGTCGGCGCCCGCGACCCAGCGCACGCCGAGGCGGCGATCGAACGCGAACAGGCGCCGGCCGGTGCGGCGACGGGCCTGGCGGCGCGCGCGGGCGCCATCGCTCTCAGAGGCCGCGGATCTCACCGACGGGCTGGGAGACGTCACTGCCTCGGCCTTGGATCCGCTCGCTGCGGACGGGGCGATAGCAGCGGCTGTCTGGGGAGGCTCCACGGTTGGCGCCCATCATGAAGCAGCCGTCGGGCGGAACGGGGGATCTGCTTCGGCAAGTGCGCGCTGCGCCGGCGGTCACGACTGCGCTGGCGAGTACCCGCGACGGTTCGATCAGGCGCTAGAGCAGGCCGATCTTCTTCGGCGGCCAGTACGTCGCGAACGCGTTGCCGATGATCCAGTCGCGCGGCACAGGGCCCCAGTAGCGGCTGTCCTGCGACGAGCCACGGTTGTCGCCCATCATGAAGTAGTGGTCCTTGGGGACCGTGATCGCCTGTGGGAGGTTGCACGCCCCGCCGCCTCCGCACGGCGCGGCGAACGGCTCGCGCTGACGCTGGCCGTTGAGGATCACGTGCCCGTCCTGGACGGCGAGCCGGTCACCCGGCCCCGCGACGATGCGCTTGATGAAGTTCACGTCGGCCTTGCCCGCGGTGGGCTTCGGGCACGCGCGCTTCTCCTCGTCGGGCTCCCACACCTGGCCGGTCAGGCCGCAGACGTCGTCGTCGGAGCCCTTGGGTGGATGAAAGACCGTCACGTCGCCGATGTGCGGGTCGCCGAAGTTGTTGCCGAAGCGGTTGACGAGCACGCGCTGACCCTCCTCGAGGGTCGGATACATCGACAGCGACGGGATCCGGTACGGCTTGACGAGGAACGCCTGGATGCCGAGCGCGAGCCCGAGCGCGACGGCGACGATGACGACCAGCTCGACGAGCGAGTTGCCGCGCGAGGACTTCTCCTCCTTCGCGCGCGAGCCTCCGCCCGACGACTCTTCTTCTGTTGCGCGCGAGTCGCCCCGCGAGGCCACTTCTTGTCTCACGCCTTCTTGCCGGCGGAGGCCTCGTCGTCGGCCTGCGGTCCAGCGGCGGTCCCGTCAGCCTCGGGGGCGCCCGCGGCGGCGTCCCCGTCAGCGCTCTGCCCCGTCTCCTCGCTCTCTGCGGCCTCGACCGCCTCGACCGCCTCGGCAACGGTCTCGTCGGGCGCTGCGCCCTCGGCGTCGACGGCCTCCGGCTCAGCCGCGGCCTCGGCCTCGAGCTGGGCCGACGGGTCATGCAGGAGCCCGCCCTCGACGCGCTCCTCGGGACCGGTGTAGCGGCGCTCGCGCACTCGGGCGCGCTTGCCGACGCGGTCGCGCAGGTAGTAGAGCTTCGCGCGGCGCACGTCGCCGCGGGCGGCGATCTCGATCTTCTCGATCTTCGGGGAGTGCACCGGGAACGTGCGCTCGACGCCGACGCCGAAGGACTGCTTGCGCACCGTGAACGTCTCGCGCGCGCCGTGTCCCTGGCGCTTGATCACGACGCCCTCGAAGACCTGCGTGCGGCGCCGCGTGCCCTCGATGACCTGGAAATGCACCCGCACGCGGTCGCCGGCCTGGAAGGTCGGGACGCGGCGCAGCTGAGCGCGCTCGAGACTGTCGATAACTGAGGACATGGCGAAGAAAGGGCGCGGACGAAATCTGCCCGCGCCGAAGTGAGGATGGTAGCGAAGCGCTCTATGCAGAGGGCGGGTCGCCACCGTCGCGCTCGTGCGAGCGCTGGCGGCGCCAGCTGCGGATCTCGGCGTGGTGGCCGGACAGCAGCACGTCGGGCACCTTCCAGCCACGGTAGTCGGCCGGACGGGTGTAATGCGGGTACTCCGGCCGGCCCTCGAGGGCGGCGGAAAACGACTCCTCGATCGCCGACTCCGCATGCCCGAGCGCGCCCGGCAGCTTGCGCAGCACGGCGTCGCAGACGACCATCGCCGCGAGCTCCCCGCCCGCCAGCACATACTGGCCGATCGAGATCGCGTCGGTCGCGAAATGCTCGACGATGCGCTCGTCGAAGCCCTCGTAGCGGCCGGACAGCAGTGTGATCTGCGGTTCGGCGGCGAGCTCGTCGACGAGCCGGTCGTCGAGCAGCCGCCCGCCCGGCGTCAGCGCGACGACGCGCCGCTGTGTGCGCAGGTCGACCGGATCGACGCCGTAGATGCCGCGCAGCGCCGCATCCATGACGTCGACGCGCAGCACCATCCCCGCCCCGCCGCCGTAGGGCGTGTCGTCGACCTGGCCGCCGCTGAGCGGCGTGTGCTCTCGCAGCTGGAGCGTACGCAGCTCGTTGCCCGCGGCCAGCGCCCCCGCCACGTGGCGCTGCTCGCGAAACCAGTCGAACCACTCGGGAAACAGCGTGACGACGTCGATCTGCACGAGCGCTACTCCTGCGGCTCGGGCTCGACCCCGAGGAACGCCGGGTCGACGACGATCCGCCGCGCCTCGATGTCGACGCTGAGCACGGCCTCGGACACCATCGGCACGAGCAGGTCGCCGACCTCCAGCACCTCGCAGGAGGGCAGCGCGCGCAGCTTGCTCACGTGGCCGAGCTCGCGTCCGCCGGCCGTGACGACCGTGCAGCGCTCGAGGTCCTCGGCCCAGTACTCCCCGGCATCGAGCGCGGGCGCGTCGGCGCGGGCGACGAACAGGTCCTCGCCGCGCAGCGCCTCGGCGCCGGCGCGGTCGTCGACGCCGCCCACGCGCAGGATCGGCCGGTCGTCGGTGCCGGCGCGGCGCACGATCTCGCGCGCGACCGGCCCGATGCGCACCTCACCGCCGAGCCGCAGCAGCGCCGGTCGCGGTTGCGTCACGTGAAACGAGCCGTCGAGGCCGTGCGGCCGTCCCACCCGTCCCGCCTTCAGGACGTCCATGCCGGGCGAACGGGCCGAACGGTCACTAGTCGACGATGTCGACGAACACGCGGCACTGCTCCTTCACCGCGGCGGCCTTCAGGACGGTGCGCAGCGCGTTGGCGGTCCGCCCGCCGCGCCCGATCACCTTCCCGTAGTCGTCGTCCCCGACCGACAGCTCGAGCACGACGCTGCCGTCGTCCTCGTCGAAGCGCTCGACCCGCACGGCGTCGGGGTCGTCGACGAGAGCCCGGGCGAGATACTCGAGTAGCTCCTCCACGGACCGGCCCTGCTCGGCTAGTGGAGAAGGCCCACTAGGAGATGCCGGAGATGCGCAAGAGCTTGCGCACCTGCTGCGACGGCTGGGCGCCGCGCTCGAGCCAGTGGCGCGCGCGCTCCTCGTCGATGCGGATCGTCGACGGATCGGTCTGCGGGTTGTACTGGCCGATCGTCTCGATCACGCGACCGTCGCGCGGCGAACGCTGATCGGCGACGACGACGCGCCAGATCGGATCCTTCTTGCCGCCCACGCGGGTGAGTCTCAGTCGGACTGCCATAACGGACTCAGCAGCCTAGCGACCCTGCCGCATGAGCGCCTGGAGGTCGGGCATCTTGCCCTTGCCCAGCTGCTTCATCAGCTTCTGCATCTGGCCGAACTGCTTGACGAGCTGGTTGACGTGCTGGACCGTCGTTCCCGAGCCCTTGGCGATCCGCAGCCGCCGCGAACCCTTGATGAGATCGGGCCGCCGGCGCTCGAGCGGCGTCATCGACAGGATGATCGCCTCGATGCGATCGAGCTCGCGCTCGTCGACCTTGACGTTCTTCATCGCGGCGCCCTGGAAGCCGGGAATCATCCCCAGCAGCGACTGCAGCGGGCCCATCTTGCGCATCATCTTCAGCTGGGAGAGAAAGTCCTCGAACGTGAACTCGTTGCGGCGCAGCTTGCGCTCGAGCTCCTTCGCCTCGTCCTCGTCGATCTGCGCCTCGGCCTTCTCGATGAACGACAGGACGTCGCCCATCCCGAGGATCCGCTGCGCCATGCGGTCCGGGTGGAAGCGCTCGAACTGGTCGAGCTTCTCGCCCGTCG
>JBOGYT010000122.1:0-2809 GCA_050696955.1 Solirubrobacteraceae bacterium
GGTCATGAGGCTGTCACCGTGTCGCGTCCGGCGAGCCGCGCGAGGACGTCGTACACGGCGACGATGTCGTCATTGCCGTAGCCGAGCGCGCGGGCGGCGGTCAGCAGCTCGTTGGCGAGTGCGGCGCTGGGCAGCGGGACCTGCAGGCCGCGACGTTGCTCGAGCGCAGGTCCATACGAGGGCTCCAATGCGTCGGTGAGCATCATCAAACCGCTCGTCGCGCAGACCAACGTCGTGCTCGCAGAGCGCAGCCAGCCCGCGCTACGCGACGGCGTGACCGCGCATGCCCTGCGCAAGACCTTCTTCACGTTCTTGCACGAGGCCGGTGCCCCGCCGCGCTGGGTCGCTGACCAAGGCGGCCACGCGGACCCTTCGACATCGCTGCGGATCTACACCGAGTCGCTCCGTGACCGCGAGCGAACCCAGCACGGTAAGGCCTTCGACGACCTGCTCAACGGCAGTCTCGGGCGCGGGGAGCGGCCTACGCCGAGTTGAGTCGCTTCGCCGGCCGAGGCAAGATCCGCGCCCTGGGGATCAGCCGACGCCCGTCGACGCAGTGTTTGGCGAGCCAAAGCTTGGCACGATCCTTGATCGCGGCGGCCATCGCCCGATACTGTCGGTCCATGCCCCGAGATGCACCGAGCACGGGTGCCCTGCCGCCCGCGGTTCGACGATTGATCGCGGACGGTCGTGCCGTGCCCGCGCGCCGCGACCTGCACGAGGTGCTTCGCGAGATCGGCAGCCCGCCCGGACCGGTGACAGACGCCGGCACGCGCGCGCTGCAGGAGCAGCGCGGCGAGCGTGCCTGACCCGACCGGCGTGCTGTACGCCGATACGTCGGCGCTCGTCAAGCTGGCGGTCGAAGAGGCTGAGACACAAGCCCTGCGCATCGAGCTGAACCGATGGGACACGGTGGCGACGAGCGTGATCACTGAGATCGAGCTCGCGCGCGCGGTCGCCCGGGCTCGCGAGCGCGGCACGACGACGCTTGACGACGTCGCAGTTTGGACGATCACAGCGGCACTGCTCGAACTCGAACTGACTCCGGAGATCCGCCGCGCAGCCGCGGCCCTCCAACCCACGACCGTGCGCTCGCTTGATGCCATCCACGTCGCAACCGCGGCATCGTTGGGAGCCGATCTCGCCGGCCTGCTGACGTACGACGTGCGCATGCAGCAGGCGGGTTCGGATTTCGGGCTCGCGGTTGTCGCGCCTCGCTGACGCACGAGCCGGTACGCAGGTTGCTCCTCGTCGTTGTACGCGTCGACGGTGAGGTCGTTGATGAGCGCGTCGAGCTCGCTCAGCAGCGCCTCTTGCTCATGCGGCGCAGTGGTGGTCGAGGTCGGGGATCAGCCCGCGTCGGCGAGCTTCGTCCTGGAGCTCGGGTGGGAGCATGCGCGCGTCGACGATCAGGCCGTCGATTTCGACGAGCCAGGCGAGTGGGTGCTGTTCGAGCATCGCGTGGCGTGTCAGGTCGGGCTCGAAGACACCGATGTTCAGCGTCTTGTTGATCAGCGCGGCCTTGTTGGCCATCGTGGTCTTCACGACGCCGAGGCATGCGGCGAGCTGGTCGGTGGTCATGTGCGGCTGTTGGGAGCGGTCAAATAGGAAGTTGACCTGGCCGACGGCGTAGACCGCGCCTGCCGCCCAGATCCGCGGGTACCGCGCATCAGTGGCGACGGTCGCTTGCGCGCCAGTCGTCCGACGAGCTGACGGCACACGTGCGCGTACTCGTCGTCGAGATGCTGGGTGCATGCTTGGTCGCAGATGGCGAGGATCTCGCGGGCGCGGCCGCGCAGGGCGGTGGGGATGCGCAGTGCGGTGAGGTCGGCGTCGTCCATGACCGCAATCGTGGCGAGCGGTCCGGACGGTCGGTGAGACTGCCTGCCGGATGAGCACATCGGTCGATCAGCAGCTGCGACGCGCACGCGACCGGCTGGCCGCGCTCGATCGCGAGCGCGCAGAGACCCGCGCGACGATTGCGGACCTCGAGCGCCAGGCGGGCGGTCCACAGATGGCCAGTGCGGAGGAGCGTGTCGCGTTGTTCGCAAGTCTGTTTCGCGGCCGACCCGACGTCTTCGCTACGCGGTGGGAGAGCCGAACGCATCCCGGTCGCTCGGGGTGGGCGCCGAGGTGCGACAACGAGTGGCGCCCCGGGGTGTGCGAGAAGCCGCGCGTGAAGTGCGCTGCGTGTGCGCAGCGCAGCTTCGTCGCGTTCGGCGAGGCGGAGGTGCGCCGCCACCTGGAGGGTCGTCAGACGATGGGGATCTACCCGTTGCTCAGCGACGAGACGTGCTGGCTCGTGGCGGTCGACCTCGACGGCGCGAGTTGGCGCGAGGATGCAGCGGCGCTGCGCGAGGCCGCGACGGAGGCGGCCGTCCCGGTGCTCGTGGAGCGCTCGCGCTCGGGCGAGGGGGCGCATCTGTGGGTGCTGTTCAGCCGGCCGGTCGCGGCGCGCGTCGCGCGGAGCGTCGCGTCGTGGTTGCTGACGCAGGCGATGAGCCGTCGGTCGATCGCGATGGACTCCTACGACCGGCTGTTTCCCAACCAGGACACGATGCCCGCCGGGGGGTTCGGCAACCTCATCGCGCTGCCGCTGCAGCGCGAGCGCCGCGCGCATGGCTGCACGGTGTTCCTGGATGGATCGATGCAGCCGCATACGGATCAGTGGGCGTACCTCGCCGGGGTGTCGCGAATGGACGGTGATCGCGCGGAGCTGCTGGCCCGCGATGCCGAGCGGACCGGCGCGACGTTGTCGCTCGCGCACTGGGCCGACGGCGCGACGGCCGCGCCCGCGCGGCGGCTGACG
>JBOGYT010000123.1:0-5658 GCA_050696955.1 Solirubrobacteraceae bacterium
GGTCAGGGCCGCGCCGGCGGCTCGCGCCTGGCGCCGGCCGCGCTCCGTGAGCGGCGCGTCGCGCGTGCCGGTGATGAGCCCGGCGGTGTTCGTCGTCGTCTCGCCGTGGCGCACGAGCCACAGCGCGATCTCGGGCCCGGCGGGCTGGTCGGCGATCCGCTCGCGCAGCTCGTCCCACCCGGGAACGTACGCGCTGCCGACGGCGTGCCACACGTCGGTCGTCGTCCTCGCGCTGCGACTCAGGAAGCGTCCGAAACAACCTGTGGTGTTGGGGTGCCGGATCGCCGCGAGACGGTGCACCAACCCGCAGGTTGTTGATGGACGCTTCCTCAGGGTGGCCATCGGGATCCTGATTACCACAGCGCGCCGCGCCCAAACCGGGCGTGGCCGTTCAGGGAGCTACGAGACGACCACCGTCCACGGCACGACGCGGTGGTCGGTCACGATCCCGCCCGTGACGTACGGGTCGGCCGCGACGAAGGCCTCGATCTCCGCCGGGTCGTCGACGAGGAACACGAGCATGCCGCCGTGCGGCGGCTTGCCGAGCGCGCCCGCCAGGACGATCTTGCCGTCGTCGTGCCATTGCTGTGCGAGCGCGAGGTGGTCGTTGCGGTAGGGGGCGCGGCGCTCGAGCGCATCCTCGACGTAGTCGTAGAACAGGACGTGGTGAACGACCGGGTCGCTCACGCCGCTTCGTCCGCAAACTGCGCCGGCGGCACCCAGCCGCCGAACGCGCGCTCGAGCTCGAGCGCCACGGCGACCGCCACGTGGTCGCGGTCGGGCGTGGCGACCGCCTGCACGCCGAGCGGCAGCCCGCGGTCGTTGAGCCCGAGCGGGATCTGCACGACCGGCGTGCCGGCGAGATTGAAGACCGCGGTCGTCGGCAGCACCCACGGCCTGCCGACGGTCCGTCCGTGGCGCGGAGCCACGCGCGGATGCGTCGGGTGCAGCAGCACGCCGTCGCCGATCGAGTCGATGACCTCCTGCGCGAACGCCTCGCGCGCGGCGGCCGCGCGGCGCAGCTGTCCCTGGGGCATCTTGCCGGTCATCCACTCGCTCATGAGCAGCAGTCGCAGCGCGCGCGTGTGCGGGCCCCTGCGCTTGAGCCCTGAGCGCAGCGTGACGGCAACCGACCCCTCGGCGACCATGAGGTCCTTGACGCTGACGCCGGTCTCGAGCTTGAGCACGGCGAGGTACAGCTCGAGGGCGCGCTTCATCGACTTCAGCGGGACGACCTCGACGGTCGCGCCGGCCGACTCGAGCGCCTCGGCGGCACGCAACCGTGCGGCGCGCAGCTCCTTGCTCACGGGGATGAACGACGTGTTCTCGCTCAGCAGGATCTTCGTTCCCGCGATCGACACGTCCGCGGGGTCGCCGATGCGCGCGTCGCGCGCGTACGGGTCGGCGCCGTCGGGACCGGCGATGACGCGCAGCATCGGGATGAGGTCCTCGGCGCGGCGCGCCATCGGTCCGATCGTGAGCATCTTCGCTCCGATCTCCGTCTGGGTCGCCGGGAACTGCCCGGTGCTCGGGACGAGGCCCGGCGACGGCTTCAGGCCGAAGACGCCGTTGAAGAACGCGGGCAGGCGGATCGAGCCGCCGATGTCGGCGCCGAGGCCGATCGGCGAGCCGCCCGAGCCGATGGCCGCGCCCTCGCCGCCCGACGAGCCGCCGGCCGTGCGGCGCGGGTCGTAGGCGTTGTGCGTGCGGCCGTACAGGCGGTTCTCCGTCTCGATCCACAGGCACAGCTCGGGTGTGTTCGTGACGCCGAGCGGGATCGCTCCGGCGGCGAGCAGCCGCACGACCGTGGGCGCGCTCGTCGCGGCGCGAAACGCGCTGCGGGAGACGAGGCCCGCGGAGTTGGGCATCCCCTCGAAGGCGATCGCCTCCTTGATCGTGCACGGCACGCCGAGGAGCGGGGGCAGCTCGGACGGGTCGATCGCCGCGGCGACCCGCGCGTCCGCCGCGTCGGCGTCGGCCCGTGCGGCGTCGAAGCGATCGACGACGATCGCGTTGATGCGCGCATGGGCGCGCTCGTAGCGCTCGATGTGCGCCTCGACGACCTCGCGCGAGCTGAGCTCGCGTTCGCGGATCGCGCGTGCGAGGTCCACGGCCGAGCGTTCGGTGAGGTTCCGGCTTGGCGCAGCGACAGCCATCGGCGCCGAAACCTACCGGGCGGCCGGTTCTTGTTCACCTGTACCCTCACGTTCATGCCAGATGTTGAGGTCAATATGGCCTCGCCGGCCACCACGGGGAAGCGCAGCGGCGAACACGACGAGGGACCCGTCAGCGCCGCCACGCTCGAGCGATACGCCGAGCTCATCGTGCGCTTCGCCGCCAACGTGCAGCCGGGACAGATCGTCGCGATCGGCACCGAGCCGGGAAAGACCGAGCTCACGCGCGCCGTCGCCGACGCCGCCTACCGGGCGGGCGCGAAGTTCGTCGACGTCGCGCTGTTCGACCTGCACGTCAAGCGCTCGCGGATCCTGCATGCCGCCGAGGACACGCTCGACTACGTGCCGCCCTGGTACGGCGAGCGGATCCTCGCCCTCAGCGAGCACCGTGCGGCGCGCATCGGGCTGACGGGTCCAGCGGCGCCGGGGCTGCTGAGCGACCTCGACCCGCGCCGCGCCGGGCGCGACCAGCTGCCGTTCCTGCGCGAGTCAAGCGAGGTCGTCAACGAGCGCACGACGAACTGGACAGCAGTCCCGTGCCCGACGCAAGCCTGGGCCGAGCTCGTCTACCCGGACCTCTCGCCGCCGGCGGCGCTGCGGCGCCTGTGGGACCAGGTGCTCTACATGTGCCGCCTCGACGAGGACGATCCGGTGGCGGCGTGGCGCGAGCGCCAGAACGTGCTCGTCGGCGTGGCCGAGCGGCTGGGCGCGCTGTGCTTGCATGCGCTGCACTTCGAGGGTCCCGGCACCGACCTGCGCGTCGGGCTGCTGCCCACGTCGGTGTGGATGTCGGCGCGCTTCGAGACGATCGACGGGATCGCGCACATGCCCAACGTGCCGTCGGAGGAGGTCTTCACGGCGCCCGACCCCGAGCGCGTCGACGGGGTCGTATCGGCGACGACGCCGCTCGTCGTCGGAGGCTCGATCGTGCGCGGGCTGCGCGTCCGGTTCGAGGACGGCCGGGCGGTGTCGATCGACGCCGACGAGGGCGGTGAGCTGCTGGCGCAGTACGCGCTGCGCGACGCCGGCGCGTGCCGGCTCGGCGAGGTCGCGCTCGTCGACGGCGAGGGCCGCATCGGCCCGCTCGACACCGTCTTCTACGACACGCTCATCGACGAGAACGCGGCGTCGCACATCGCGCTGGGCTCGGCGTACGAGTTCACGGTCGGCAAGCAGGACGTGCCGCGGATCAACCGCTCCCACATCCACATCGACTTCATGATCGGAAGCCCCGACATGGACGTCACGGGCGTGACCGCGGACGGCGAGCGCGTGCCGGTCCTGCGCGGCGGCGCCTGGCAGATCCAAGGCCGTCCGGGGCGGTAGCCTGAACCGCCGTTGGAGAGGTGCCGGAGCGGCTGAACGGGCACGACTGGAAATCGTGTGTGGGCTCAACGGTCCACCGAGGGTTCGAATCCCTCCCTCTCCGTTGCGTCGAGCGTCGACCCACCAACGGCTTGCACTAACGTCTCATCTTCCGCCCGAAGGGTGCAAGAGGAATCGAATCAAGGGGACGTGGATGCCGGTTGGACAAGTTGCGGTTGCGTTCGGCGAGGCCGCCGCTGCGGACGGTCTCGAGCTCGAACAGGGAATCGTCCCGTGGCTCAACCAGCAGGGCCATTACGGGCTCCAGAACATCGCCTTCGAGACGAACGACGGTGAGGTCCTCGAGCGCGTCGCCGCTGTGTCCGACGTGCTCGAGAAGGTCTGGCACCGCCTCGGCGGCAACCCGGAGATCCTGCCCACCTGCCGCATCAACCAGCCGGTCCTCGGCGACTTCCTGCACAAGCCATCGGGGACGCTGATCGAGATCGACGAGGGGCCGCACTTCACCTCGCACCGGCTCACCTCGCTCGAGATGTACCCGGACTGGGCGCCGGTCGGCTTTCACATGGACGAGTACAAGGCCGCCTGCCGCGACCTCGCCGACGAGTACGACGGCTACCGGCGCGACGTCGCCACGCGCGGCTGGGGGATCGGCGGCCTGCAGCGTGAGCGCGCCTATCACGACGCGCTGCGCGACCTCGCGGCGCCGGCCATGGGCTTCCCGCCGGTCATCCGCATCCCGGTCCTCGATGATGGCGGCGGCGAAGAGGCGTACGCTCGCTACCAGGAGTGGCTGAAGGCGCAGCTCAAGGCGTAAGGACGACACATGGAGCCGATCTCACCGGCTAACGAGGAGGCGATCCGGGCCTGGAACGGCCCGCTCTTCGATCGCTTCGTGCAGTTCCGCGAGGTCGTCACGACCGGCCTAGGCGCGCACGGCGACGCGGCGCTGGCGATCTATCCGCCGCAGGCCGGCGAGCGCGTCCTCGACGTCGGCTGCGGCTTCGGCGACGCGTCGCAGCGGCTCGCCGACCTCGTCGGTCCCGGCGGCGCGGTCGTCGGCGTCGACGTCGCCGAGCGCTTTATCGAGACGGCGCAGGAGGAGGCCGCCGACGCCGGCGTCCAGAACCTCCGCTTCGAGGTCCGCGACGTCGAGCTCACGGACTTCGACGGCCAGCGGTTCGACTACGCGTTCTCGCGCTTCGGCACGATGTTCTTCGCCAACCCGGTCGCGGCGCTGCGCAACGTGCGCCGCGCGCTGCGGCCCGGCGGTCGGCTGTGCATGGCGGTCTGGCGGCGCAAGCTCGACAACGACTGGATGCACTGCGCCGAGAACGTCGTCAAGGCGATGGTGGAGAAGCCCGAGGAGTCCGACGAGCCGACGTGCGGGCCCGGCCCGTTCTCGATGGCGGACGCCGACACGACGAGCGAGATCGTCCAGATCGCCGGCTTCGAGGACGTCGCCTTCCACCGCCACGACATTCCAATCAGGATCGGGCGCGATCTCGACGAGGCCGTGGCCTTCGTCATGGCGCTCGGCCCGGCAGGCGAGGTTCTGCGCCTGGCGGGGGCGGACGCCGAGCATCTCCTGCCCGACGTCATCGCGGCGCTGCGCGATGCGCTCGCGCAGTTCGACGGCCCGGACGGCATCCGGGCGCCCGCCTCGACGTGGACGATCGCGGCGCGCGCGCCCGCGTAGACGCTACGCCGCTTCGCGAGCTTCGCGTGCCGCGCGGCGCGACCGTGCCTTCGCGGCCTCGACCTCGCGATCCTTCTGCGGAGCCGTCGTCACGAGCTCGTCGAGCAATCGCTGCGACGCCTCCGTGACCGCCTCGACGGCGCGCTCGAAGGCCTCGGCGTTGGCCGCCGACGGCTTCGAGTAGCCGCTGATCTTGCGTACGTACTGCAGCGCCGCGTCGCGGACCTCATCGTCGGTCGCCGGGGGCTCGAAGTTGTAGAGCGTTCTGATGTTCCTACACATGCATCAGAGCTTAGGGCTGCCCGCCGCAGGTTCTCTCTTGATCGCGACCGAACTTGCGGCGCGCAGCACGTCGGGCCGGCCACCAGCATCAAGCTGTCAGGGAGCGATCGGGGCAGCTTCCCGCGCACGCGGATCGTGGTGATCGTGGCGCACACGGGGGCGCATGCAGCCCCGAGT
>JBOGYT010000124.1:0-11558 GCA_050696955.1 Solirubrobacteraceae bacterium
CCGCCGCCACCACCGCCGCCCCCGCCCCCGCCCCCGCCACCACCGCCCTCGGATCCAGCGGTCGTCGGGCAGTGGAGCGCGCCGATCTCCATCCCGCTCGTCCCCGTCCATCCCTCGCTGCTGCCCAATGGCAAGGTCTCGATGTGGGACGGCTTCGACAACGCCTACCTGTCAGAGCGCGTGTGGGACCCGGTGACCCAGACGTTCGCGCTCGTCCCGAGCGGGCGCAACCTGTTCTGCGGCGTCAGCGTGAAGCTCCAGGACGGGCGCCTCGCGGTCATCGGAGGTCACAGGAACGCATACGACGGGCTCGCCGACCTCAACCTCTTCGACTACCGCACGAACACGTGGTCGCGCGGTCCCGACATGGCACGCGGGCGCTGGTATCCCTCGGCCGTCACGCTCGGCGACGGGCGGGTGCTCGTCATGTCGGGCGACAACTTCATCGACACGCCCGGCGGCGCGCCGGCCTTCGTGAAGCCGTCCAACACGCTCCCGGAGATCTACAACCCCGGCACGAACGCGTGGAGCACGATGCCGTCGGCGGCGCGGATCATGCCGGCCTACCCGCTCCTGTTCGTGCTGCCCGACGGGCGCGTGCTCGACGCGGGTCCCGATACCACCACGCGCGTGCTCGACATGACCACCGGGCAGTGGAGCACGATCGGCACCAGCGCGTTCGACGGTGGGAGCGCCGTCATGTACCGCCCCGGCAAGGTGCTGAAGTCCGGCTCGTGGGCCGACACCGACGACGACAACCTGCCGGTGACGCCGCGCGCCCAGACGCTCGACATGACCGCCGCCTCGCCGGCGTGGCGCGATGTCGCATCGATGGCGCGGCAGCGCAGCTACCACAACCTCCTCGCGCTGCCCGACGGCCGGGTGCTCGCGGTCGGCGGCGAATCGAAGTCCGACGGCGTGAACTCGAACTTCGCCGTGTACGAGAGCGAGGTGTGGGATCCGGCGACCGACACGTGGACGACGTGGGCGTCCAATGCCCGCCCGCGCCTGTATCACTCCTCGTCGCTGCTGCTGCCCGACGGGCGCGTGCTGCTCGCGGGCGGTGGAGCGTGCCCGGGCTGCGGCGCGACCGACGAGCGGACGCTCGAGCTCTACTCGCCGCCGTACCTGTTCAAGGGGCCGCGGCCGACGATCAGCCAGGCGCCCAGCCAGATCCGCGTCGGCGTCCCGTTCAGCATCGAGACCCCGGATGCCGCCCGCGTGACGAACGTGTCGCTCGTGCGGATGGGATCGCAGACGCACAGCATCGACGCCGACCAGCGATTCCAGTGGCTGAACTTCACGAAGTCCGGGTCGACGCTCAACATCGACGCTCCCACGACCGTCGACGAGTCCCCGCCCGGCTGGTACATGGTGTTCCTGCTCGACGACCAGGGCGTGCCGTCGGTCTCGGCGACCGTCCAGCTCCTGCCGCCGCCCGGTGATCTCATGCCGCCGACGGCGCCGACGAACCTCACGGCCACCGGCGGCGTCAACCAGGCGAGCCTGAGCTGGACCGCGGCGAGCGACAACGTCGGCGTCAGCGAGTACCGCATCCACCGCTCCACTACGGCGGGCTTCACGCCGAGCGCCGGCAACCGGATCGCCACCCAGAGCGCCACGTCCTACACGAACAGCGGCCTGTCCCCGGGCACCTACTACTACCGGGTGATCGCCGCGGACGCGGCCGGCAACGTCGGCCCGCCGTCCGAGGAGGCATCCGCCGTCGTCACGGCCCCGCCGCCCGACACGACGCCACCGAGCGTGTCGGTCACAGCGCCCGCCGCCGGCGCGACCGTGTCGGGCACGCAGAGCGTCACCGCCAACGCCAGCGACAACGTCGGCGTCACCAGCGTGCAGTTCAGGCTCGACGGGGCGAACCTGGGAGCCGCCGACACGAGCGCGCCCTACTCCGTCAGCTGGGACACGCGGACGGTCGCCAACGCAACGCACACGCTGACCGCGGTCGCAAGCGACGCGGCCACGAACACGGCCACCTCGACGGCCGTGTCCGTCACGGTCGACAACCCCGTCGTGACCGGCGGGCTCGTCGCGTCCTACGGCTTCGAGGAGGCCTCGGGCACGACCACGATCGACGGCACGGGGAACGCCCATTTCGGGACGCTGAGCGGACCGACGCGCACGGCGTCGGGCAGGTTCGGCCGCGCGCTGAGCTTCGACGGCGTGAACGACATGGTCACCGTGGCCGACGCGAACGACCTCGACCTGACGACCGGGATGACGCTGGAGGCATGGGTGTATCCCGCCACCGTCCAGGGCTGGCGCACGGCGATCATCAAGGAGCAGGCCGGCGACCTCGTCTACGCGATGTATTCGAGCACGAACGGCGGTCAGCCCGCGGGGCACGTCTACACGACGTCCGACCTCGACGCGCGGGGCGCACGCCTGACCGTCAACGCCTGGACGCATCTCGCGGTCACGTACGACGGCACGACTCTGCGGCTGTTCGTCAACGGCTCGCAGGCCGGCAGCAAAGCCGTCAGCGGCGCGATGGTGACCTCGAGCGGGGCGCTGCGCTTCGGTGGCAACACGGTCTGGCCGGAGTGGTTCTCCGGCCGCCTCGACGAGATCCGCGTCTACAACCGCGCGCTTACGTCGCTCGAGATCCAGACGGACATGGGCCGCGCCGTCGGCTGACGCTGCGGGCGCTCGCGCCCGATGCGTCGCGCATCCGGCGCTTGTCAGACGCGACCGATGGGTATCACCAGGTGCGTCGGTCGATCGTCGAGCGAAACCCACGGAGGAGTCGTCAACATGATTGGAATTCTCATCGCCGTCCTGCTCGCAGCGCTGGTCTACTGGATCTGCCTCGCGGTCGGCCTACCGGCGATCGTTGGGATCGTCGCCGCGATTCTCGTCCTGCTCAGCGGGATCGGAACCGGCGGCTATGGCTACGGACGCCGCGGTCTCTGAGCACACGACCACACCGGCGGGGAGACCCGACCCTGCCATTCACACAGCGCAGCCCGGTCCCAGGACCGGGCTGCGCTGCGTTTAACCTGAACTGAGTGCTGCCGCCGGAGGTTCCGTCGGGGAGCATGTAGGGCTGGCCGACAGCGGCGCGGTGAGTCAAACAGCATCGATGAAGCTGTGCGGGAGCGATCGGGCAGGGTCCCGCGGGGCGGATCTGGCGATCGTGGCGCACACGGGGGCGCATGCAGCCCCGAGTTCGCCACGACCGCGCCCTGTCCGGAGTCGCGCGGTCCCGCTGGTAATACCGGTGGTATTGGCGAGGGGCCGGGCGGCTACGGGCGCCGCGAGACGGTGCCCAAACCCACAACTTGTTGATGGACGCTTCCTTACTGTCGGGCGCGTGCCACAATGTCGGACCGCGCGCGCCGCCGCGCGCGTCCGACAACGCTTCGAACACAAGGACTTCAGTCAGTGGCCAAGCAGCGCAATCGTGGCAAGCCCACGCGCCGACGTGACAAGAAGGGCGGGCCCGGCAGCGGCCGGCGCAAGCCCTGCCCGTACTGCAAGGAGAAGATCGCGCAGGTCGACTACAAGGACACGGCGACCCTGCGCAAGTTCATCTCCGAGAAGGGGAAGATCCGCTCGCGCCGCATCACCGGCGCCTGCCGTCGTCATCAGAGCCAGATCGCCCGGGCCGTCAAGCGCGCCCGCGAGCTCGCGCTCCTGCCCTACGTCAACGAGGGTGGACGCGACGACGCCGAGCGCGAGCGCGGTGGCCGCCGCGGCCGCGACGACCGCTAGGCCGGCCCGATGCCAGAGGCCATCCTCCTCAAGGACGTCCAGCATCTCGGCGAGCGCGGTGACGTCGTCGACGTCTCCAAGGGCTATTTGCGCAACTTCCTCATCCCGCGCAAGCTCGCGCAGCCCGCGACGCGCGGAGCGCTCGACGAGGCCCGGCGGCGCTCGGAGGCCGCAGACCGTGCGGCCCAGGTCGCCGTGCAGCAGGCCTCCGCGGATGCCGACGTGCTCAGCCGCACCGTGCTGACGATCAGCCAGCAGGCAGGCGACGACGGCCGGCTGTTCGGCTCGGTCACGAACCAGGACATCGCCGACGCGATCGAAGAGGCGCGCGGCGTGAAGATCGACAAGCGCAAGGTCCATCTCGAGGACCCGATCAAGAACGTCGGCACCTACGTCGTCGTCGTCGAGGTCGCCGAGGGCGTGACCGCGTCGGTCAAGACCATGGTCGTCGAGAAGAAGTAGCCGCTGCCGCTCGCCTCCGTCGCCGACACGATCTGGTCCACCGTGGCCGTCGTCGGCGGCCTGGGATCGATCGCCGTGCTGGCGTGGTTCGCGGGGCGCGGCCACACCGACCGCGACGAGGAGGACGCGGCGCGCGAGTTCTACGACCGCCACGGGCACTGGCCCGACGAGGAGTCATAGGTAGCCGCAGCCCCACTCCGTCCGGCTCGGACACGAACATGTGTTCGTGCGCGCCGCCGTAGTACCCAACGAGCGATCTTTTCTTCGTCGAGACCTCACCCGTCCGCGCCTAGGGTGCGGGGAGGCATGAACCGCTTCCCCGATTCCCCGCCGCCGCCGTCCGCCCAGGTCGCGACCGGCGTGGCCCCGCCGCACTCGCTCGAGGCCGAGCAGTCGGTGCTCGGCGGCATCCTGCTGTCGGACCGCGCGATGTACGGGCTCGTCATCGAGGAGGGCCTCAGGCCGGAGGACTTCTACCGCGAGCGCCACCGCACGATCTACGAGGCGATGCTCTCGCTGTATCGCGAGAGCGAGCCGATCGACGTCCTGACCGTCTCGGAGCACCTGCGCGCATCGGGCACGCTCGAGGAGGCGGGCGGCAAGGCCGCGGTCGACGAGCTCACCGGCGGCGTGCCGGGGCTCGGCGGCATCCGCCGCTATGCCCAGATCGTGCGCGAGCACGCGCTCATGCGCCGGCTGCTGACGACGACGTACGAGATCCAGGCGTCGGTCCTCAACCACGAGGCCCCGCCGCGCGACCTCGTCGAGCAGGCCGAGCGCGCGATGCTCGAGGTCGCCCACGACGACCGCCAGAAGGACTTCCGCTCGATCGACGAGATCCTCGTCGACGAGCTGAAGAAGATGGAGAAGCTCTCGCGCGAGGGCACCGCGCTCACCGGCACGCCGTCGGGTTTCCGCGACCTCGACGAGATCACCGGCGGTTTCCAGCCCGGGAACCTCATCGTGATCGCCGCGAGGCCATCGATGGGGAAATCTGCGCTGGTCACCAACATCGCCGAGAACGCCGCCATCGACCACAAGCAGCCCGTCGCGCTCTTCTCGCTGGAGATGTCCGAGGCGGAGCTCGCGCAGCGCTTCGTGGCCTCGCAGGGGCGCATCAAGGGCGACGAGCTGCGCAAGGGGCGCGTGAAGGCGAACAAGTGGCCGAAGATCCTCGAGGCCTCGCAGCGGCTGGCCGCGGCTCCGCTGTACGTCGACGACTCGTCGGACGTGGGCATCCTCGAGATCCGCGCCAAGGCGCGCCGGCTGCATCAGCAGAGCCCGCTCGGGCTGATCATCGTCGACTACCTCCAGCTGCTGCGCGCCGACGGTCGCGTCGAGTCGCGCGTCGAGCAGGTCGGCCAGATGAGCCGCGGCCTGAAGATCCTCGCGCGCGAGCTCAACGTGCCGGTCATCGCGCTCTCGCAGCTCAGCCGGGCGGTCGAGTCACGCACGGACAAGCGCCCGATCCTGTCCGATCTGAGGGAGTGCGTGACAGGCGACACCCTCGTGACGTTGGCCGACGGCAGGCGCAGTCCGATCGCGCAACTGGTGGGAACGAGGCCCGAAGTCGTCGCGGTCGATAGCAGCAACAGCGTTGTCACAGCGCGTAGCGACAAGGTGTGGTGCGTGGGCCGGCGTCCTGTGCTGGAGCTCGCGCTCGCCTCGGGACGACGGATCAGGGCGACGCCCGATCATCGGATACGTGTGGGGGCGGGATGGCGGACCCTCGCTGAGATCGACACGGGCGACCGCGTCGCGCTCGCTCGCCGCCTACCCGAACCCGAACGGCCCGAACGATGGCCGGACGATCGCGTCATCCTGCTCGGCCACCTCATCGGCGACGGGAGCTACCTCACGCACCAGCCGCTGCGCTACACGACCGGGTCGGAGGACAACAGCCGCGCAGTCGCGCTTGTGGCCGAGCGCGAGTTCGGCGCAACCGTCACACGGCACGCGGGCCGAGGTAACTGCCATCAGCTCGTTATCTCCGGCAACGGCAACCGCCGGCATCCCGCAGGAGTCGACCTGTGGCTGCGGCAGCTCGGCGTGTGGAATCAGCGATCGGCCGAGAAGCGGATCCCCGAGACCGCGTTCAGGCTGGTGGATGGCCAGGTCGCTCTCCTCCTCCGCCATCTGTGGGCGACCGGCGGGACGATCTGGAGCCGCATCACCGCTGCAGGGCGGCGCGCCACCCGCGTGACGTTCTCGACCGCCAGCCGCGGCCTGGCCGCCGATGTCGCCGCGTTGCTGCTGCGCTTGGGCATCGTGGCTCGAACCGGAACGCTCATCCAGCGCACGGGTACGCCGTTGTTCAACGTGGTGGTTTCGGGCGCGACGGAGCAGCGTCGGTTCCTCGACATGGTCGGAGGCTTCGGTCCCAAGGCCGACCAAGCCGCGGCGCTGGGCGCGCTGCTGCGCGATGTCGTTCCGTGCACGAACGTCGACACGTTGCCCGTCCAAACGTCGGTCGCGATCCGTTCGCGCATGACCGAGCGGGGGATCACGCAGCGTCAGATGGCGGCATTGCGTGGGACCTCCTACGGAGGCGCATCGCACGACCGGTACGCCCCTTCGCGGGCGGTCGTCGGCGAACACGCAGCGCTGTTGGAGGACGCCGCGCTCGCAGCGCACGCAGTGGACGACCTGTTCTGGGATCGCGTGACCGGGATCGAGCCGGCCGGCGAGGAGTACGTGTTCGACCTCACCGTTCCCGGCCCGGCGTGCTGGCTGGCTGACGGCATCGTGAGCCACAACTCCGGACAGATCGAGCAGGATGCCGACCTCGTCGCGTTCATCTACCGCGACGAGTACTACGACAAGGAGAGCGAGCGGGCGGGGATCGCGGACATCATCATCGCCAAGCACCGCAACGGCGCCCTCGGCGACGTCGAGCTGACGTTCGCCAAGGAGTACCCGAAGTTCCTCAGCTACACGTCGCCGGAGCGCTACGTTGTAGGGAGCGGTTGAGTTTGATCAAAGCTCGTCACAGGTGAGCATCCCATGGGCACCGATGCGATGCACATGAGCAATCGGAACCCAGCGAATCGTAACCGCCATCCGTGCCCGCCCGGGCGCGCGCCTTAAACGGCCCCGGCGGGTTTCGGTAGTCTTAGAGGAGCCCCCTCTCGCCGTGGAATCTCGACTCAGTCCGGAAACCGCGACACGGAGGGGTACCCCATCGCCGTCGGCCCCTGGCCGTACCTCGAGAGGAGAGCATCATGCAGACCGTGCCCCGCACGGACGCCGTCTCGCCTTGTTAGGCCGCGCTGCGGCCTCGCGCGACGCCCGCCAGTAGAACCCGATCCGCCGAGCACCTGCCCGGCCCGGTTATCGAGCGGTACCAATCCCGCGTCAACGAGCATGGATAGTGCGACTTAGTCCCGCGTCCGCGCCCCGCGCCGCACTGCCGACTTCGGCCCGAGGGCCGAACGCGGAAGGAAAGACACATTGTTCAAGGTAGACAACGCAGACTTCATCGCCGACAAGCTCGCTGCCGAGCTGCTGCCCGACCAAGAGCACCGCGAGGCGTTCAAGAACTCCCAGGAGGCGGTCGAGCGCCGCCGCCGCGAGCAGCAGTCGCGCGGCGAGGAGCCGACGCCCGGCCGCGTCGAATTCGATATCGACTGGTCGCTCCTGGCCAGCGAAGGCCGCTGGTTCATCAGCTGCGCCGACAACGGCGACGGTATGACCCGCCGCGAGATCGAGAAGTACGTCACGACGCTGGCGGTCACCGGCGCAAACCAGAACCAGTCGATCACCGGGAACCAGGGCATGGGCCTGAAGATCGCCGGCCCGACCCGCCACAAGGACGGGGTGCTCGTACGCTCACTGAAGAATGGCGAGCGCACGATGGTCAACATCGGCTGGAATGGGCGCGAGTACGGCCTGCTGCCGCTCGTCGGTGACGAGGTCGTGGTCGATGTCAGCGAGGACCATTTCCCCGATTTCATTCTTGAGCAGGGCTCTGGCACGGTCGTCACGTTCCTCGGCACCAACATGCCGGAAAACACCGTCGTGCCCGACGGTCGCCGGAACAACTGGCTGTTCAAGTACCTCTACCAGCGGTTCTTCCGCCTTGAGGACGACACCGTGGTGCTGCTCGTGCGACAGCCGGCCAAGGACGTCAGCGAGTGGCCGGCCACACGCTCCGAGGCCGATGCCGGTAGGGGCTTCAATCTCGCACGCGTGTACGGCACCGGGCACATCTGGGACGACGCGGCGAAGCTCGGTGGCGACGACCAGCGCGGGATCGTCGAGCTGCCCGGCAGCCTCAGTGCCGGGGTGCCGCCGGCGCGGATGCACTGGTGGGTCCTTCCGTCTGGGCCTGGCAGCGACGTTTCCACCCGCACGGCGGGCGGCGGGAGCTTGGCCGTCCTCTACCAGAACGAGCTGCACGATTGGCGGATGAGCGGACAGGCCAACCCGTTCTTCGCCCGCCTCGGCGTGATCTTCGGGAAGACGCGCATCGCGTTCGTGCTCGAGCCGCTGGGTGCCGGCGTCGCGTCGGACTTCGCGCGCGCTCACGCGCTGGTGAACGGCCGCCCAGTGTTCGAGGGAGACGCCTGGCCCACTTGGGCCGACCAGTTCCGCGAGCGGATGCCCGAGGCCATCAAGGATGCCATTGCCTCCGAGCAGAACAAGCTCGCGGCCGAGGACCCCGACCGGGCCAAGCGCATCCGCGACCGCCTCAAGGACATCATGCAGCAGCTTCGGCCCCGGCGCGCGCGCCGTGACACGGCCGGAAACATCCTCGCCTCTGGGCCCGAGGTGAGCGGCCCCGGCGGCGGGATGGGATCGGTGATCGAGACGCCCATCGGCGCCGGCACGCGCGAGCCGTCGGCCCGCCAGCCGAAGGGCATCGGCGCGGCGCTCGCGCAGATCGGAACAGACGACGGCGAGCCCGCGAGCGAGGTATTCGGCCTGCTGCAGCTCCACCCGCGGTGGGTGACCGAAGCGGAGTCGGAGGGGTTCCCGATCGTGAACGCCAACGGGAAGGGCCTCGTGGACCGCGCCGCCGCGCTGGCGGGCGTCGACGGGCTCAAGGCCGACCAGCTACTGCTCAACGTCCAGTTCCGCGGCTACCAGATGATCCTGAGGGCCCTGAACGAGTGGGGCAATCCCGACGGGGACGATGACGTCGCCCAGGCCATCGAGGGCTTCTCTCGCGAGTGGATCGAGCAGAAGATGGTCGAGGCTGTGACCGGCCTGCGCCAGCTCGAGAACGGATCCACGTGGACGCCGGGCAGCTTCGACGACGCCCTGTCCCCTGTCGCCCTAACGGCGGCGTTCATGGCCGACCGGTACCACACGATGCGCGAGGTACGCCGCCAGATCGGGCCGCTGCGCCAGAAGGCCCCGGCCGCGGCAGCACCTGACGGGGAGTAGTCAGCGCCGACGCGAAAATGGCGGGGGCGGTGCATGGTCGCCCCCGCCGGACCGCGGCTGGTCTACAGCAACTCCTGTTCGAGCAGCGCCTCGACCAACGACATGGTAAGTACCGGCGGCGCAGCGTTCCCGATCATCGTCGCGAGCGCTGAGCGGTGCTCCGCGATGCTGAACTCCATGAAGTCAGGCAGGAATTGCAGTCGGGCGGCCTCGTGTGGCGTTAGGGTGCGGCGCGACCGGGGGTGCACGAACCGGCCCTGGCCCATCGAGCCGAAGCCGGTGGTGATGGTCTGCGCCGGTTCGTCCCAGCAGAGCCGCCCGTACATCGATCGGTAGCTGTGGTTCGACCGGTGGCAGATCGGGCGCTCGCCGTTGGGCAGGTCGTCGGCGTCGTGCTCGAAGAGCCAAGCCATACGACGCTCGTTCTCGGCCGACGGCACGGATGCGGTGTCGAAGAGCGTCTGGCCGTCGATGCCATCTATGTCCTCGATCGCCCAGCCCACGCTGCGGCCCGGGCGCTTGCGCAAGCCCTCGAAGTCGAAGCCCCGCCCGCGAGTCGCGACGAGCACGTGCCTGACCCTCGTCTGTGGGGCGCCGAGTTGGTGCAGGTCGATCAGTTTCGGCGCCACCGTGTAGTCAAGCTCCTGCAGAGCCGCGGTGCAGCGCGCCAGAGCGCTGCGCCGATCGCGCCCAACTCCACGGACGTTCTCGATGATGACCACCGTCGGCTTGAGCAGGCGCGCGACGCGCGCGACCGCGAGGTACAGGTCATTCCTCGCGTCGTCGTGGCGCGTGTGGTTGTTGAGCGCCGAGTGCCCCTGGCACGGCGGGCCGGCCATGAGTAGCCGGGCGCCCGCGCCCGCCTCGAGCAGCTGCCGCTCGGACGGTCGGACCGCCTCCGCCACGCCGCCGACGACGCTAGCCAGGTCGATTCGCGCGACGCAGTCGTCATCGGCGCCGAGTGTCAGCTGCAGCGCTTCCAACGCCGGGGTGAAGATGTCGGCCGCCAACCTCAGCGAGGCCGCGCGACCGGCGCGGCGTGCGCCTTCGATCGCGCCAATGGTCATGCCACCGCATCCGGAAAAGAGGTCGACGATGCCGATCTCGGGGCCCGCCGACGGCACCCCCGGTGGCCGCCGCTTCGCGCGCAGGAATGACAGATCCAGCTCGTGCGCCTGCGCAACGTCGACAGCCACGCTCACGGGCCTAGGCTGAGAGGTAATCGATGCCAACATCCAAGACAGATCCCCCGCCCCGACGGGGACCCTGGCCCGACGTTCCCGAGAGTCGCCGGGCGATCATGCGCTCCAACCGGCGGCGCGATACGGCGCCCGAGCTCGCTATGCGATCCGCCCTCCACCGGGCGGGGTTGCGGTTCAGGGTCGACATGCCGGTGCGTCCCGCGGGCCACCGCGTCGTGCGACCCGACGTCGTCTTCCCCCGCCGTAGGCTGGCGATCTACGTCGACGGGTGCTTCTGGCACGGCTGCCCGATCCACGGAACGCAGGCGCGCACCAACGCTGGCTACTGGCGGGCCAAGATCGCCGAGAACCAGGAACGCGACCGCAGGATCACGGCGGCGCTCGAGGACGATGGCTGGATCGTGCTCCGCTTCTGGGAGCACGAAGAGCCGGCGGAGATGGCCGCGCGAGTCGCCGCCGCGTTGAGGCTTCCCCTCGCTCATCCGCCCATCGCCTGATCTCTCGCGACCTTCAACCGAGCCTCCCCTTGCTGCCGAGGTCGAGGTGCCCGTAGACGGTCGTGCGGGGCACGCTGAAGAGATCAGCGATCTGCTGCACCGTGCGATCACCAGCGTCGTAGAGCTGCTGAGCGTGAGCGACTTGCTCCGCGTTGAGCCTGGGTCTGCGACCGCCCTTGCGGCCGCGAGCACGGGCAGCGGCGAGTCCATCGCGGGTGTTGGCGACGATCAGTTCCCGTTGTAGTTCTGCAAGAACGGACAGCATTCCGAACAT
>JBOGYT010000125.1:0-4035 GCA_050696955.1 Solirubrobacteraceae bacterium
GCGCCCATGCCCTCGACCGCGACTCGCCGCTCGCGACGCTCGCGGAGGGCGCGGCCCGAGCCCTGGCCGGGCTCGCCGCTCCCGGCCCGGACGAGTCGCCCTCCGAGGCGCGGCGCGAGGCGTGGGCGGCCGTCGGCGTCCTCTGCGACGAGCTCTCGAGCACGGTCCTGACGGTCGGGCTGCCGGGTGACGGCTCCGCGACCGGTCGCATCCTCGCCGCGGCGGGCCGCGAGCCGGTGTGGCTGACGCTGCGCCAGCTCGTGCGATGCCCACCGCAATGGCACGGACTCGACACGGTGCTCGTGGTGGAGAACCCGTCCGTCCTGGCTTTCGCCGCCGACGGCCGGCGTTGCCCGCCGCTCGTCTGCACCAACGGCCAACCGCGAGCGGCCACGATGACATTGCTGAGAGCGATGGCGGCCGCGGGCGTGGAACTTCGTCATCACGGCGACTTCGACTGGCCCGGCCTGACGATCGGCAACGTGCTCCACCGCCGACTGCCGATCGTCCCCTTCGAGTTCGATAGCGACGCCTACATGCGTGCCGCCGCCGCGCATCCCCGGGCCGCGCCGCTGACGGGGCCGCCCGTCCGAGCGACCTGGGACGACGGACTCGCCGCCGCGATGACGACGACTGCCCGGCAGGTCGAGGAGGAAGCCGTGGCGCGCGACGTGATCGACCGGTTCCTCGCTCTCAGCGGGCCGCACGTCCGATCGCCCTGACCATCCGTCGCTGCGAAGGCCTGTTTTGATTCGCCGCCACACAAGACGCCTACAGCCACTGGATCGTCGGCTGGCCGATGGTCGACCCGCCCGCACCGCGAAACTCCTCTCCGAGGTCTTGGAAGACATCGAGGCCTTGCACCACACGACCCGTGTCACTCGACGCTCGTCCTCGACATGGGCTTTCCACAGCGGGAGCCCGCGTGCGAGACCGGATTTGGGGATTCGGGGGCCCGAGCAGGGGATTTTCGCTCTGCGGATTCGGGAGAAGAACCGGGGAGAAAGTTCTACACCCCGCTCATAGGGCAAAAGAAAACCCGCCGGTTTCCAGCGGGTTCCCTGACGCGCCCGAGAGGATTCGAACCTCTGACCTTCGGTTCCGTAGACCGACGCTCTATCCAGCTGAGCTACGGGCGCGTGGGGTCGTGCAGTGTAGAGCGGAGAGGGCGGGATTCGAACCCGCGATGGGGGTTGAGCCCCATACTCGCTTAGCAGGCGAGTGCCTTCAGCCACTCGGCCACCTCTCCCGGAAGCTCCTGCCAGGCAGTGTAAAGGTGGCTCCCCCGAGCATGCGCCCGCGTAGCGCTACGGTCACGTCTTTGGAGGGGTGGCAGAGCGGTTTAATGCACCGGTCTTGAAAACCGGAGTCCGTGAAAGCGGACCGCGGGTTCGAATCCCGCCCCCTCCGTCCCCTCCTCCTCAGCCACCGGATCCATCCCCGGTCATTGCACGTGGTCGACGAGCCAGCGGTGCAGTGACGCGACCCGGGTCCAGACGCTCGCGCGCGTGGGCAGCAGCCGCTCCGCATCGGTTGCGAGCTCGGCCGGCTCGTCGTGATGCACGAACAGCGCCCCGTGGCGCAGGAAGCGGGCGGCGGGACCGTCGGCGTCCATGCCACGAGGGGTGCGGACGTAGCGCTCGCCGCCGATCTCGAAGCCATCCCGCTCGAGCGCCTCGGCGATCTGCGCGAGCTGTGCGCCGCTGTCCGGATCGGCGGCCCCCGCGCGGTAGCGGGCGAGCGCGTCCTTCTCGAACGAGTGCGCGCCGGCGCCGATGCCGACGAACGCCGGCGAGATCCGCAGGAAGAAGCCCGACCGCGCCGCCTTGCGCTCGCCCTCCCAGAACCAGAGGTCGAGATGGTCCTTGTACGGGCGCTTGTCCTTGCTGAAGCGCGTCTCGCGGTTGATGCGGAAGATCGAGCCGAGGATGCGCGACTCGGCGTTGATGCCGGGAGCGATCCGCTCGAGCGCGAGCCCGGCGGCGGTGACGAACGCCTTGGCCGGATCGACGTACGCGGCCCGGTATTCGTCGCGATGGTCGTCGAACCACGCGCGGTCGTTGTTGTCGCGCAGCGCGCGGAGGAACGTCGTGGTCTCCGGGGGGAAGGCGAGGCCCGTCAGCTCGTCGATGAGGTGGGTGGGGGGCATGCGCTCATCGTGGATGACGTTCTGCCACAGCGCCACCGCACGATCGCAACAAGACTGCGCAGTCTCTGTGCCAACTTCGTGGGGATCGGGCGGGACCCGCGCCGGCCGTGCTTCGCTGGTCGCATGTGGTTCGGCCTGCTCTACGGCATCCCCGACGAGCCTCCCCCGGAGGCGGACGGAGGGCGCGCGATCGTGGTCCTGTACGCGTGGGAGGCCGGCCGTGGACGCCCGCTGACCGTCGGCTGCCCGTTGAGCGCGGCGCCGGACATGGCGCGGCTGCTGCGCGAGGCAGCCACGGGAACGCCGATCATGACCCCACAATGCGATGCCTGCGGTGCGGCGCTCGACCTGCCGCTGGACTGATCGATGCACTTCGCGCTCATGCATCTCGAGGCGACGCCGGCGGCGGACGAGGAGGTCCAGATCACCGTTCCCGGCGCCGCCAGGACGGTGATCGCCGTGCCGCTCGATGCGCTGCCCCACTTCCTGCCGCTCCTGGACCAGGCGGTGCAGGACCAACCGCGCGCCTGCTGCCCGGCGTGCTCGGCCGTGCTGCCGGCGGAGGTGCTCGATGACTAGCGCGCAGCGTGCCAAGTGTGCCCAGACGCACAGTCACCCCCGGCCGATCCTGGGTAAGCCGGTCTGTCCGGGCGCTCATACGGAGCCGCCCGTGAGAGACCAGGAGCCAGGACTTGACGAATCCAGAGAACCCAGAGCGAACGCGAGGCGGCCTTGCCGGCAAGCTCGCGGGCCGGGTCAAGCAGGCCGCGGGGTCTGTCATCGGCAACGAGGAGCTGGCGCGCGAGGGCCGCTTGCAGCAGGCCCAGGTGGAGGCGGAGGCCGACGCCAAGCGCGCCGCCGATCGAGCCGAGCAGGCCGAGGCCGAGGCGGAGCTCGAGGCCGCCCGCAACGAGAACGAGCTCGAGCGCGAGCGCCTGCGCAACGAGATCGGCGCGAAGGAGCGCGAGGAGGAGATCGAGCGCGACCGTCGTGCCGCCGAGTCGAAGGCCAACCAGGACACGGCGCGACGCGAGCAGCAGGCCGAGGCCGAGCGCCGGGCGAAGGAGTCAGCTGCGGCCGTCGCGCACCGCGAGGCCGTCGCCGAGCGCACCGAAGCCGCACAGGACACTGCGGCGCTGCGCGAGCGGGCGCGACGCGCCGAGGCGACCGCCGACGCGATCGATCCGGAGGAGACCTCATGAGCTTGCGAGCAATCCCCCGGAGCGCCATCGACGGGACGCTGCGGCTCGTCCGCTGGCCCCTCGACGCGGCCGTGTCGATGCTGCCGGGCAACGGCGCGGGCCGGCGGCCGGCGGCGGGCGTGGCGCTCGACCGCGCGGATGCGCTCATCCGCGACGTCGCCGGTGTCGCGCTGCGCGACGAGGAGCTGCGACACGATGCCGCGCGACGCCGGACCGCGGCCGACGAGCGTGAGCGGGCGCTGCGCCTGCGCCAGGCTGCGAACCGAACCGCGACCCGGGCTGACGAGGAGCTCGACGAGCGGCACGAGCGCGCCGAGGAGCAGCGCAGGCAGGCGGCCCGGCGCGCGGACAAGCAGCGGGCTGCAGCCAAGCGCGCGCGCGACAACCAAGCCAAGCAGGCGGCGGCCACAGCCACGAAGCGGCGGACCGCGACCCGCAAGGCGCGCGCGAAGGTCGACGAGGCGATCGAGGAAGAGGCGTCCGAGACGAAGCTCGAACAGCTCGTGCAGGAGGGCGAGGCGCTTGACCAGCGGGCGGAGGCGCTGACCGCCGAGGCAGAAGCGCAGCGGCTGCAGGACGCCGCCTCGCAGCGCAAGGCGGCGCGCAAGCGCAGCTGACGCCAGTTCGCCGGTCGCGGGGCCAGCGGGGCGGACGGGCGCGGTCGCGGGGCCAGCGGGGCGGACG